>JBDTSO010000049.1:0-11775 GCA_039931085.1 Acidobacteriota bacterium
CCGTTACGCCGCGTTTTCGCAATTCCAGAGATTTCAAAATTTCCCAACCGACGCGTACTTCTTCGTGCGGTTCGGCGGCGAGAGAAACGCGAATTGTGTCGCCGATTCCGTCAAACAGCAAAATGCCCAAACCCATCGCCGATTTTATTGTGCCGCCGAACGGCGTTCCGGCTTCGGTTACGCCGAGATGAAGCGGATAATTTACTTTTTCCGACATCAAACGATAAGCCGCAACCGTGCGCTGAACGTCGGAGGCTTTCAGCGAGATGATAATATTGGAAAAGCCTAAATCTTCAAGAATGTTGACGTGGCGCATTCCCGATTCGACCATCGCTTCCGGCGTTGCTGTTCCGTATTTTTTCAGCAAATCTTTTTCGAGCGAACCGCCATTGACACCGATTCTGATCGGAACTTTCTGCGCTTCGGCGGCACGGACAACTTCGCGCACACGGTCAATTGAACCAATATTTCCCGGATTCAGACGCAATTTATCAACTCCGGCTTCCAGAGCTTTTAAAGCTAGTTTGTAATGGAAATGAATGTCAGCGACAATCGGAACTTCCGTGCGCTTGCGAATTTCTTTGAGCGCGGCGGCAGCATCGTCGTCGGGAACGGCGATGCGAACGATTTCACAGCCTGCCGCAATCATTTCATCAATTTGCTTGACTGTTCCGTCAACGTCCGTCGTGTCGGTTTTCGTCATTGATTGGACGGCAACCGGCGCACCGCCGCCAATTTGCACGTTTCCGACCATTACCGCTTTTGTTTCTTTTCTCATTTCAAATCCAAATTTTTATTAATACATCAAAAAGTTCTAGCCGCGAATTGCACGAATAACACAAATTACTTTTATTCGTGCAATTTGTGTTATTCGCAGCTAACTTTTTCTATTTGCCGATAATCCGCGAAACGTCGAAGAAAATAACCGTTACCATTAGCAACAGAATTATCGCTAAACCGGCGAGTTGAATTTTTTCCTTAATCGCCATTGAAAGCGTCAAACCGAATAAGGCGAGAAAGCCTTCGATTGCCAGAACTGCGATTTGTCCGCCGTCGAGCATCGGAATCGGCAGTAAATTAAACACGCCAAGATTCAAACTAATTAACGCTAAGATTGAAATCAGCCCGACAAATCCCTGATCGTGAACGACTTGCGAAATTATCTGAACAATTCCGATTGGTCCGGCAACACCCGCATCTTTGACAGAACGCTTGCCGGCGAAAAGCTGTCCGAAAACCGCGCCCGTCAGACGAACTATCTCGTAATTCGTATTGACGGCAAAGGCGGCGGCTTGTCCGATGCCGACGTTTTCGCGTGCCGTAATCGCGCCTCGGCTGAAACCGATACCGATTCGGTAAACGCCGTCATTTTCAAGTTTTGCAGCAGTATTTATTTCCTTTTGTTGATTGTTGCGTTCGACCAGAATTTTGGCGGGCGCGTCCTTGTTTTCGCGGATTTGCGATGTCAACTCACTGCTGTTGCGGACGGTTTGTCCGTTGAAAGCCAAAACGCGGTCGCCTTTTTGTAAACCCGACTGCGCCGCCGGACCGCCTTCGACAATTGTGCCGACAACGACCGGCTCAACTCCCATATCAGGTTCAAATTGCACGTCGCCGACCATATTGCCTTTGACATCTATTTTCGTCGGCGTAATCGAAAGCGGCATTTTTTGTCCTCCGCGCTCGACTGTCACTTGAATCGGTTGTTCGGGCGAAACGAGGGAATCGTGTTCGATGCGTTCCCACGTTGGATTTTCGATACCGCCAAAATTAATTATTCGGTCGCCTTTTTGCAAACCGGCATTTTCTGCCGCGCCGCCCGACTTAATCACGCCGACAATCGGCGCGGGCATCGAAGGCACACCGTAAGCCAGCGCACCGATAAAAGGAATTGAAAAAGCAAGCAGTAAATTCATAAATGGTCCGCCGATCATCACGAGAAATTTCTGCCAGCGCGGGCGCAGTTCGTAAAGCTCGGAATCGGGAACAGTTTCTTCCTGCGCGTCCTTGCCTTCGAGCGGTCCGGTGGCTTCGTCGCCGTACAGTTTGACATACGCGCCCAGCGGAATTGCGCTAATGCGGTAATCGGTGTGTCCGTATTTGAAACCCCAAATACGCGGACCCAAACCGAAAAACGAATAAGCATCAACGCGCATTCCCAAAAGTTTGGCAACCGCGAAATGACCGAACTCGTGAATGTTTATGGCAATTCCGAGAACGAAAATGACTGCTAAAATAACTATTAAAATATCGTACATTAAATAAATTCCTTTACTAAAATTTCTCGACCGTTTAGAAACAAACCGGGCGCGTCAAGTTGCAAACTAAAGTGTAAAACCCGTGCTTTTCAGAGTCAAACTTTATTTTACGGAAGCAAATCGGCGACTATAAGTTTTTCTTGACAGATAGTATTTATTGACTCACTTTGCCGAAGCAGTTTTTTCCAATTTCATTATAGCCTGTTTTCGCGCCGCTTTGTCAGCCGAAAGAACGGTTTCAAGATCGGCGACTTTTTGAGTTTCGTGTTCGTTCATCACGCTTTCGATAATTATCTGAATCTCGGAAAGCCGAATTTTGTTGTCTAAAAACGCTTGCACGGCGATTTCGTTGGCGGCGTTTAGAGTTGCGGGCATCGTGCCGCCGATTTTTAATGCTTTATACGCCAAAGCCAGACACGGAAAGCGTTCAAAATCAGGTTCTTCAAAGGTTAATTGCGAAATTTTTGTAATATCGAACGGCGCGAGTTCGCTGCTTTTTCGTTCGGGAAAAGTCAGCGCGTATTGAATCGCGTGGCGCATATCGGTTACGCCGAGCTGTGCGATAAGCGAACCGTCAACCAGTTCAATCATCGAATGCACAACCGATTGCGGATGGACGACGACGGAAATTTCGTCAACCGGAAAATCAAAAAGCCAACGTGCTTCGATGACTTCCAAACCTTTGTTCATCAAAGTCGCGCAGTCAATCGTGATTTTGTCGCCCATATTCCACGTCGGATGATTTAACGCTTCTTCGCGTGTTGCATTTTCAATTTCCTGTTTTGTTTTGGTGCGAAAAGGTCCGCCGGAAGCGGTCAAAATCAAGCGTTTTACTTCGCGTTTAGTTTCGCCACGCAGACATTGGTGAAGCGCGTTGTGTTCGGAATCAACCGGCAAAATTTCCGCTTTATTATCACGCGCCGCTTTTGTCATCAATTCGCCTGCCATCACGAGCGTTTCTTTGTTGGCAAGCGCAACTCTTTTTCCCGCTTCCAAAGCGCGAAGCGTCGGTACAAAACCGACCGCGCCGACAGTTGCCGAAACAACTGTGTGTGCTTGTTCGTGCGTCGCAACATCAATTAAACCTTGTTCGCCGACAACAATTTTTGGAATCTGAAATTTGGAATCTGAAATTTCGCGCTGTAGTTTTTCCACGCATTTTTCATCTTTGACGGCGACGAGTTCAGGCTGAAATTGTTTGATTTGTTCGGCGAGCTTTTCAACATTTTCGCCCGCGCCGAGCGCGACCACGCGAAAATTGCCCAAATGTTCAATAACTTTAAGAGTGTTGCAGCCGATTGAACCCGTCGAACCTAAAATAGAGATTGCTTTCATAAAAATTGCTTATCAGATTATCACACCCGAATACGGTTGAAAATCTTAAAGTTTCCTCCGATAAAGTTTCCAAGGCGAAAATATCTTTCTGTATCTTAACCTACAGTTCAAATTCAAAAATCATTGATGATTTCAACTTGAATTTGTTCTTTGATTTAAATTTTAGAGGAGAATAAAAAAATGAAAAAATTACTGACAATATTTTTCGTCGCCGCATTATTGGGAATAACGGTGCCTTTTGCAGAAGCAAAAACAGCGATTGAAACTGTTCAGCAAAGACGCTACAATCGGCAGGAACGTCGTGAAGAACACCGTGAATACAGACACGAACGAGGCGAAGATAGAAGTGAAAACCGACGCTATAATCGTCGTGCGAGAACTGTTTATCAAACCCGATATGTGCGTCGTGGTTACAGACTTTATAAAGAAACCTACCGAATAACGTATTTGCCGAACGGCAGAACATATACGAGGCTTGTCCGCCGAGTTCGCGCGCGTTAATTTACGGAGCGAAAACACTCTCCTCTCGCTTTATCTTTTATTTTCCTTATTCCTTTAAATCCACTTTTTCGGCAAATTCCCGCGTCGCTTCCAAATAATGCGCTTTATCTTTATTTTCCGCTAAATATTTATTAAACTCCGCTGATTTGTTTTTCGGAACGCTCAAGGTTTTCCAGTTTGAGGCGCGAAAGTGTTTTGCCAAAAACATAATTTGCCCGACGTGCGAAGCCGTATGCGAGAGCGAACGATTAATCGCTCTGAAAACCGGATAATTTTCGCCGCGAATTTGTATCGTTTTTTCCAAATCTTCCGCCGTCAAAGTTTCGAGCGTCAAAAAAAGTGCGTTCCACCCGTTCTCCCAAAATTCCGTCAAAATTTCGCGTGTGTCGTCGTCCGCCACAAATTCGGAATCACGATTTCTGTCCGGCTTTTCGCCGTCAGACATTAAAAAATCTGTCCAGCGCGAACGAAGATTTCCGCTAATATGCTTTGAAATCGCCGCGATGCTGTTTGATTCTTCATCAATCGTTTTGAAAAACTCATCGTCGGAGATTTGCGCCAACGATTTTTCAGCGAGCCTTTTATAACTGCGAAAAGTTTCGCCGACATCGCTCAGATAATTATCCAATAATTCTTTCATAATCATTTATCAAGAGATTTTAGTCTAACTGTAATCGCGTTTTTGTGCGCGTGCAAATGTTCGGCTTCTGCCATCAATTCAACCGATTTACCGAGATTTTTGATGCCTTCTGCGCTCAATTTTTGAAACGTGATTTTTTTAACAAAACTGTCCAGAGAAACGCCGCTATAACTTCGCGCATACGCGCCCGTCGGCAGCGTGTGATTTGTTCCCGAAGCGTAATCGCCCGCCGATTCGCACGAGTAATTGCCGATAAAAACCGAGCCGGCGTTGATAACTTTTTCAGCAATATCATCGGCGTTTTCAACAGCCAAAATCAGATGTTCGGCGGCGTATTTGTTTAAAAGTTCGATTGCCGTTTCCGTATTTTCAACCAAAATCGCCTTTGAATTTTTGAGTGCGGCGGTGGCGATTGGTTTTCTCGGCAAAACTTCGAGCTGTTTTTCGAGTTCGACATTTACTTTTTCGATGACGTTTTCGCTCGTCGAAACGAGAACCACTTGACTATCAACGCCGTGTTCGGCTTGCGACAATAAATCAGCCGCGACGAATTCGGGAACGCACGTTTCGTCAGCCAAAATCGCTACTTCTGAAGGTCCGGCGGGCATATCAATTGACACGCCGTATTTTGTAACCTGCTGTTTCGCTTCGGTTACGAATTGGTTTCCGGGACCGAAAATTTTATACACTTTCGGCACGGTTTCCGTTCCGAAAGCAAGCGCACCGATTGCCTGTGCGCCGCCGATTTTAAAAACTTTCGTCGCGCCGCAAAGTCTTGCCGTATATAAAGTTACTTCGTTGACTTTGCCGTCTTTGTCGGGCGGCGAACATAAAATAATTTCGCGGCAGCCAGCGAGTTTGGCGGGTATGGCGAGCATCAAAACCGTCGAAAAAAGCGGTGCAGTTCCGGCGGGAATATACAGCCCGACTTTTTCAATCGCCACCGATTTTCGCCAGCAAAAAACGCCGTTCGTCGTTTCGATCACTTCGCTTTTTTCGGTTTGCGCGGCGTGAAATTTTTCGATATTCGCTTTGGCGATTTGGATGGCTTCTTTTAATTCGTCGCAAATACGCGCTTCGGATTCTTCAAATTCATTTTCTGAAACAAGAAAATCATTGATTTCGACTTTATCAAAATGCCGCGCACAATGTTTTAACGCTTCGTCGCCGTGCAGTTTTACGTCTTTTAAGATATTGGCGACGGTGCGTTCAAGAAAATTATCGTCAAGCGACGGACGAGTTAAAATCTCGTCCCAAATTTCTTTTTTCGGATATTTTATAATTTGCATATTTCTTTTAACGGCAAAAAATTTTGATTCACCATTTATCATTATTATTGAATCATTTGGTCAATCGAAAGCACTAAAATTCCTTCCGCGCCTTTGTTTTTAAGGTTTTCGACGATTTCCCAAAAATCGTTTTCGTTAATCACCGAATGCACCGAACTCCAGCCGGTTTCGGCGAGCGGCAAAACCGACGGGCTTTTTATTCCGGGAAGAAGTTCGATGATTTCCTCTAATTTTTCGTTCGGCGCGTTGAGCAAAATGTATTTATTTTGTTTGGCGGCGTTGACGGCTTTGATGCGAAATAAAAGTTTGTCTAAAATTTTCTGCAAATCCGCGCTCAAATCGGGACGCGAAACGAGAACGGCTTCCGATTTCAAAACGGTTTCGACTTCCTGCAAGCCGTTTGTAAAAAGCGTACTTCCCGAACTGACAAGATCACAAACTGCATCCGCCAAACCGATTCCGGGCGCGATCTCCACCGAACCGCTGATCGTGTGAATTTCGCTGTTCACATCGTTTCGCATCAAAAAATCATTTAAAATTTTTGGATAACTTGTCGCAATGCGTTTGCCTTCAAAATCTTTGACTGATTGATAGTCAATATTCTTCGGAACGGCGAGCGACAGACGGCACTTGCCGAAGCCGAGTTTTTCGACGATTTCGATTTCGCGGTTTTCTTCGCGTAAAACATTTTCGCCGACGATGCCGATGTCGGCAACGCCGTCTTCGATATATTGCGGAATATCGTCATCGCGCAAAAAAAATATTTCGAGCGGAAAATTATTCGCTTCGCTGCGGAGTTTTCCCAAACCGTTGCTGAAATTTATGCCGCAGTTTTTCAGCAGCCGAAGTGATTCTTCGCTCAGACGACCGGATTTTTGCAGGGCGATTTTCAGTTTAATTTCTTTCATTTAAATACGCGAAAACACGCAAACCTTTCTCAAAGTTCACGCGCATAAACAGATTTTACAGTTTTTTAAAAAATATGATTAGTCGGCGCGATTTTTTTCGTGCCGGTGGTGAAAGTGATAGATTGCGTTATTAAAGTTTTTCAACATTGCTAATTTATATTTTCAGCACAACGGCAAAAAAAATGCAAGTTTGCCGACTAATTTGTAACTTGCACTTTTCCGAAAGTTTGGCAACAATTGCAAAATGCAGGAAAAAACTTCTGATTTAATGGAAAAAGTCGGCAAACGTATTCAGCGTTGCTACGGCTGTTTTATTCCATATCATTTCAAAGATATGTATCTGGGCGAAGATGTAACATTTTATTGCGAACACTGCAAGAACAATACGATGTTTCATTTTGACGAATTTTCAAAGTTTTTAGATTTGGAAAAAGTGCGCGAAGCGGAAGAAAGTCATTAAAATTTGATGAAAAAAGTTACGCTTTACATCGAAACAGCGAACGAGGCGAAAACCGTCGAGATTGATGATGAAATTTCAATCGGACGGACGAACGCATCTAAAATCGTGCTTGATGATGTGGGACTTTCGCGCCTGAATACGACATTTTTCCGCGACGGTGATCTAGTTTTTGTGGTTGACGAAAATTCGCTCAACGGAACTTTTGTCAACGACGAAAAAATTTCAAATCAGCCGCAACGAATTTTTGACGGTGACGCGATAAAAATCGGCAGCGAAACGTGTATTCGAGTCGAGAGTCGAGAGTCGAGAGTCGAGAGTAAAAATTTCATCGAGCCACCGACAAAAGACAAAGGACAAAAGACAAAGGACGAAACAATCAGACCAAAAACCAAAAAGCCTCCTTTTGCCATAATTGTCGCCGTCGCTTCGACGTTTGCAATTATATTTTTCGCGCTCGTCGGGATTTTGGTCGCCAATTATTATGAAGACGGCGTTGAGATTGTCAAAGGCAAACCGACACCGAAAATCGTTACATCCGCGCCGATTCCGATCCGTGTCCTTGATCCGTTAGGCGGCGAACCGCCGGAATCGCTCGACGATTTGATGGAAGCGTGGGAAGTTCAGGACGCGGAATTTACTGCCGAGAATTTAACAGAAGTAAAAACTTCCACTGACGCGCCACAGCTTGCGGTTTCGGTTGCCGATTGGGAAACGCAGCGAAATTTGGCGATGGGCAAACGCAGTGCGCCGGTTGGACTTGTTTCCGGCGTAACAATTCCGCCGGAACTCGGCGGCGGAATCGCCAAACAGTTGGCGTTGTTTAGACAGCAGGGAATTACGCCCGACACATTGCCGAAGGATTTTGCCGCGCTTGCCCGAATGCGGATGGCTAACCAATTGACCGAATTGCCGCTGGCGACAAAGTTTTATTATTTAGACAATATCGGAACGAGCGCGGACGGTTCGGAATTCGATTCGTTTGAGCCGAACACGCGCACCAAATCGCCTTTAATCTTGAATTCCGAAGATTATTCAATTTTGAAAACTCTGGCGAATAATTACAACGGTCAAAAATATGATTTGAATAATTCTACAGACAGACTTCAAATGAAACGCCGACTTTTGCGAATGTTTCACCCGCGAGCCAAAGCATTTTTGGAAGAACTGGGCGCAGCTTATTACGCGGAATTCAACCGCCCTTTGAAAGTTACGTCGCTGACGCGCTCGCTCGAATATCAATTCGATTTGTCAAAAGCGACCAGAAATGCCTATCGCGGCACGACTCCGCCGCATTCGACGGGCGCGACATTCGATCTGGCTTATATGCAGATGACGGCGAAAGAGCAGACATTTTTGATGGCGAAACTTGCCGAATACGAAAAAGCGGGACGAGTTGACGCTCTGCGCGAAGTCGCCCAAACGCCGTGCCTTCACATCTTCGTTATCAAATAAAATTTTCCTTCGCTTTTTCCGCAATCCGCTTGATTATGCAAAACCGTTCAATGTGTTAAAATTTTTATTTGCAAATGTTTTCGTCAAATTCAGCCAAAGTTTTATTCGTCTTTCTATTCGCTACGATTCTTTTTTCAAGCTGTTGGCTGTGGCAAAAAGCGGAAAGCGAAACGCCCGCGCCGACACCTTTTGTGGCTAAAGATTTGAAAAGTGATGTTCCGTTTTTAAATAAAGAACCGGAAAATTTTCAAGCTGAATTTGTTGTTACAGCAAGCGGCAAAACAGACAAAACTTTTATGGCGCGAAACGGTGGAAATCGGCGTTTGGATTATAATGTGGGCGAAAAGAATCAGTTTTCGGTTGTGCAAACCATTGACGGAAAAGGTTTTCTAACTTTCAAAGATAAAAAAATCTACGCCGAAAATTCGATTGATTCGGGAATTTCAGACGCGGGAAATCCGTTCGATTTTTTGACAACCGAATGGCTCAACCAAAAAGCCGAAGTGAAATTTGAAAAATTAGACGCGGAAAACCGTTTGATGAAGTATCGCGCGGTTTTGGGAGAAATCGGAAAATCGGAAGCTGTCATTTGGATTGATGAAAAAATCGGTTTGCCCGTCAAACAGGAATTTTACAGCACCAACGGTGAACAAAAAATACTGACTTTCACATTTGAAATGAAAAATTTCAAACCGCAGACTGAAGAGAGTTTGTTTGAAATTCCCAAAGATTTTCGGAAAGTTTCAATTGAAGAATTTCGTAAAAGTCTGCGAAGTGAAAATTAAATATGAACGACAATAAAGGTATTGAAATAACCGCCGAACAAAAAAGCAAGGCGGCAAAAGCGATCAAAGACGTGCCGTATGCGCGTCTTCTCGGTTTTGAACTGGTTGATTTGAGCGCGAATGTCGCAAAATTGAAACTTGCAATGCGCGACGAACTGCGCCAGCCTTACGGCGTTTTGCACGGCGGCGCGACGGCTTCTTTAATTGATACGGCGATGGCTTTTGCCGTCCGAACTTGCGTACCGGATGATGTCGAAACAACGACGATTGATTTGACGGTGCATTATCTGCGCCCGCATTTAAAAGGCGAAGTCGTCTGCACGGCAAAGGTTGAACGCGCCGGAAAACGAATTCTGACCGTTTCGGCGGAAGTTCACAACGAAGAAGGAAAGCTGATTGCGACCGCACTTTCGACTTATACAAAAATTCCGTAAATCATCAATAGAAAGAAATTATGATTTACGATAAATGATTTACGAAGAAATGGAAGAACTCAAAAAATTCGGCAAATATTTTAAGCCTTACAAATGGAATGTCATTTTCGGCATTTTGTTTATTCTGTGTTCAATGTCGTTCAGCCTGTTGATTCCGTATTTGGTCGGCAGAGCGATTGATGATTTGAGCGCGAATATTACTCGGAATAAAGTTATCATCTATCCGCTGATAATTTTGGGCGTTAATCTCGTCAGCGGAATTTTTCTGTTTTGGCAGCGGCGGCTTTTGATCAATGCTTCGCGGCACATCGAATACGATATGCGCCGCGATTTTTACGCCGCGCTGGTTGACCAGCCGCTCGAATATTTTCAAAACAACCGCGTCGGCGACCTTATGGCGCGGGCGACAAACGATTTGGGCGCGGTGCGGCAAATCGTCGGACCGATGATTTTGTATTCGTTTCAGGCGATTTTCGCGCTCGCCATCGTTTTGCCGATAATGCTCAACGTCAATGTCAAACTCACTTTGCTTTTGCTGATTCCGATGCCGTTTGTTTCTTTAACCGTGAAGTTTTTAGGTCAGCAAATTCATGTTCGTTTCGAGAAAATTCAGGAATTTTTCTCGGACATCACCGCGCGGGCGCAGGAAAATCTGACGGGCGTGCGCGTCATTCGCGCTTACGCGCAGGAAGGTTCGGAGATCGAAAAGTTTCAGGAACTCAATAACGAATACGCGCGGCGCAATATCGCGCTCGTCAAATTCGGCGCGGCGATGCGTCCGCTTTTATTCTTTTTTATCGGTTTGGGTTTTGTCATTATCGTCGCCGTCGGCGTGCCAATGGCGGTGCGCGGCGAAATTACGGCTGGCGAATTCACATCGTTTATTCTTTATCTGCAAAGAATGATCTGGTATTTGATCGCGCTCGGCTACGTCGTCAATCTTTATCAGCGCGGCACGGCTTCGCTCAAACGGTTTAACGCCATTTTAGAAACCGAACCGACTATCGGAAACGCGCCGGACACGCGCGAGCAGCCGAAAATCAAAGGCAAAATCGAATTTCGCCGTCTGACTTTTGCTTACAACGGCAAACCCGTTTTAGAAGATATAAATTTGACGATTGAACCGGGTGAAACCGTTGCTTTCGTCGGCAAAACCGGCAGCGGAAAATCAACTTTAATTAGTCTGATTCCGCGCCTTCTCGACGCGCCGGAGGGAACGGTTTTAATTGACGACATTCCTGTGCGGAAATTTCCGCTTGAACAATTGCGAAAAGCCATCGGCGTTGTTCCGCAGGAAACTTTTCTGTTTTCCGATTCAATCGCTGCAAACATTGCTTTCGGTGTCGAAACTCAAAACGGAAATAACAATCAATTGGCAGCGAATAACGGAGTCATTTCCGTTGAAAAAGCCGCCGCCATCGCCGGTTTAGCTGACGACATCAAAGATTTTCCTTATAAATACGAACAGCGCGTCGGCGAACGCGGCATCACTTTGAGCGGCGGACAAAAACAGCGCACGGCGATTGCCCGCGCCGTGATGCGTGATCCGCGTATCTTGATTTTGGACGATTCGCTGTCGGCGGTTGACACATACACTGAAGAAAAAATCCTGCGCGGTCTGCGCGATGTCCGCAGTGACCGCACGACTTTGATAGTTTCGCACCGTGTTTCGACGATTCGAGATGCCGATTTGATTTGCGTTCTGCACGACGG
>JBDTSO010000050.1:0-11770 GCA_039931085.1 Acidobacteriota bacterium
ATCACGATGATCGCCGCCGAATTTTTAGGACTTCCGGCGGAAAAAGTAAAGTTTGAATTAGGCGACACAAAATTTCCAAAATCGCCCGCGCAAGGCGGTTCGTGGACGACGGCTTCGGTCGGTTCGGCAACGAAAAGCGCGGCGGACGCGATTATCAAAAAACTTCTGAAATTAGCCGAAAAAGAAAATCCCGAATTTAAAGATGCAACACCGGAAACGGTCAGAATTGAAAACGGAAAAATTTCATACCAAGACGTTTCAAAGAGTGTCGGGATTTTAGTAAGTGTAAAAATCAGCGAAATCTTTCGCAAAAACAACCTGACGGAAATCGTCGAAGTTTACGAAGGCAAACCTTCGCCCGAACGCGACAAATATGCACTTCAGGCGCACGGAGCGCAGTTTGTCGAAGTCAAAGTTGACGAGGATTTGGGCATCGTCAAAGTTACGCGCGTTGTCGAAGCGACGGCTTGCGGCAAAATTATGAATCCGAAAGCGGCGCACTCACAGGAAATTGGCGGCGTGGTTTGGGGAATCGGAATGGCTCTGCACGAAAACACCGAAATTGACCATCGCTACGGGCGAATGATGACGACGAATCTCGCCGATTATCACATTCCGTCAAACGCGGACGTTCACCAAGTCGAAACGCATTTTGTCGAAGAAGAAGACAAAATCGTCAACGAACTCGGTGTCAAGGGAATGGGCGAACTCGGGATGGTCGGAATTCCGGCGGCAATTGCCAACGCCGTCTTTCACGCGACCGGCAAACGCATCAGAGATTTGCCAATTACGTTGGATAAATTGTTATAAAATATTTGAACCACATATCCACATAGAAACATAGATAGAATTTGAAATATCTACGTTTTTTCTATGTTTCTATGTGGTTGAATTTTATGAAAGAACTACAAGAAATTCTCAAAAAAATCACGCAATTTGACGAACGCGAAAAAGCGATTTTAGCGACTGTTGTTGATGTTGTTGGTTCGGGTTATCGCCGTCCGGGAGCGCGGATGCTAATTGACGAAAACGGTTACAGCGTCGGCACGGTTTCCGGCGGATGTCTGGAAGCCGATGTTTTGGAACGCGCCAAGAAAGTTTTGGAAACCAATGAGCCGACCGTGATAACTTATGACACGACAAAAGATGAAAATTCCGTTTTCGGGCTTTCGATGGGCTGTCGCGGAATCGTGCGGATTTTGCTCGAAAAAGTTTCCGATGAAAATGTCTATTTTGATTTCCTGCGCGGCGTTTTTGATGAGAGAAAAAACTTTACAATGGCGACATTGATTTCTTCAAATAATGAAAATTTCAACGTCGGTATGCGTATTTTCAAGCAAGGTTCAAAAATCACTGTTAATGCTTTAAGTCCTCATATTCCAAAGGATTTACTTGCAAAAATCAACCAAATATCAACTGCAAAATTGTCTGAAATAGAAACCTTCGACTTTGGTGAAGTGTTTTTTGAAACGATTAGTCCGCCGCTCAATTTATTACTTTTCGGCACAGGTTACGACGCGCTTCCGTTGATTGATTTTGCAAAAGAAATCGGCTGGCGCGTGACGGCGATTGATCATCGCGCCGCATTTGCCAACAAAGAAAGATTGCCGAATGCGGACAAAGTTATCTTTTCAAATTCCGAAGATTTATCCGACGAAGTTTTTGCCGACAAGAATTCCATTGCCGTCGTGATGACGCACAATTACAACCGCGACCGTGAAATTTTGCGGCGTTTGATGAATTCCGAATGTCAATACATCGGTGCGCTCGGACCGAAAAAACGTACGGAAAAGCTGTTGGCGGAAATCGGCGGAAAATTTGATGAAACGCAGCTTGCCAAACTCTACGCGCCCGTCGGTTTGGACATTGGCGCGGACACGCCGGAAGCTATCGCGCTTTCGATTGTCGCCGAAATTCAAGCCGTTTTATCCAATCGTCGAGGCGGATTTCTCCGCGAGAGAAAGGGTTCGATATATAATCGTGCGAATCCTTAGGTTATGGTGAATTAACCGCATAAAAAACAAAACCGACGAATAAGAAAATCGGGAAAAATGCGAAAAAGAGCAGCAAAAGAACGCGCAAATAGTTATTTTCCGTCAAGGAATAAATCGCGCTTCGGCAAAGATAAGCACCAATCGAAAAAACCAAAAACGGACTGAGAAAAAGCAGAAGAATCGTCAAATCAACCCACAACAGAGTTTTATGTTCACACGGCGGCGGACAGTGCCACGCGGCGTAAACAAAAATGCTTGAACCCAAATAAATTGATGTTGAAACGATCAGGCAGCCGAAAATTGCCAGACAAATTTTTAAGACCGTAAAAACTTTAGCTTTGACATCGCTCATCGTAATTTCAAATTATAATATCTTGTGTAATTATTAAAAGTCTATGAACTTATTCGAGTTGACCAAAAATCTTATCAATATTCCGTCAATTTCCGAAGATGAAGAAGCCGTCGGATTTTTCCTGCGCGATTATCTGGAATCTTTGGGTTGGACGGTTGAACTGCAAGCCGTTTCAGCAAATCAAAATAATGTTATTGCTCATTTAAATGAAACACCGCGCGTTTTTTTCTCAACGCATATTGATACCGTTCCGCCATTTATTGAAGCAAGTGAAACGGACGAAAAAATTTACGGACGCGGCGCGTGTGATGCGAAAGGAATTATCGCTTCGCAGATTTTCGCGGCGGAAGAATTGAGAGAACAAGGCATTGACGACATCGGTTTGCTGTTCACGGTTGACGAAGAACAAGGAAGTTCGGGCGCACGAGCGGCAAATCAACACGAATTTGCAGCAAAATGCGAATATCTTATCAACGGCGAACCAACCGACAACGATCTGGCAATCGGCTCGAAAGGTTCTCTGCGATTTTTAATCAAAACGACGGGTAAAGCCGCGCATTCTGCATACCCGGAAATGGGCGAATCGGCGATTGAAAAATTACTCGATATTTTACGCGACGTGCGGCAAATCAATTTTCCGAACGATGAATTTTTCGGCGAAACAACCAATAATATCGGTTTAATCAACGGCGGTTTGAAAACAAACGTGATCGCGCCGAATGCCGAAGCCGGTTTGCATATTCGGCTGACAACCGACGAACAGCAGATTCTCAAAATTTTGGAAAAAACCGTCGCTGACAGAGGCGAAATTGAAGTTATGTCAATCGCCAAGCCGGTGAAAATGCTCGAAGTCGAAGGTTTCCGGCAAAAAGTCGTCCGTTTTACAACCGACATTCCACATCTTTCAAATTGGGGAACGCCGCTTCTGATCGGCGCAGGTTCGATTTTAGACGCGCATACAAAAGATGAATTTGTGTTGAAAAAAGATTTGGAAAAAGCCGTCGGGCTTTATGTAAATTTAGCGAAAAAATTGCTCGACAAGACGAAAAAAAATCCAAAGTCTAAAGTCCAAAGTTAAAGACGAACTTAAAACTTTGGACTTTAGACTTTGGACTTTGGACTCATTTTACGGATTGCTGATGCGCGTAATGCGTCCGGGAAATATTTCAGTAACCAGAAAATCGCCGCTTGCGGGATGCCGCGCCATACTTGTCGGCGAGATTAAATTATTGGCAATGACAGTCGGCGGTCCGTTTGGCGCGTCGAATCGCTGAATCCGTCCGGGTGCGCCCATCAGCATATTGGTGCTGAATTCCAATGTGTAAATTGAACTGCAAAAGCCTGAACTAACCGGCAAAACGTCAATTGCAGATGACAAACCGCCAATCAACTGCGATTCTTCGCCGCTTTCCAAATCATATTGTCTGACATCCGCTTGCCCTGCCGGAAACGGAAATCCGGTCAAAAACGTAACCAGCAATTTGTTGCCGAAAAGCCGCAAACTGTCGGGAACAGGATCAATAAACGGCGCACCAACCGGTGTCGGATTCATTCGCGCCGGATATGTAATTAAAGTTCCTACCGAACCGTCTTCTAAATCAACCGTTCGAATATTATTTTGCGCGGCATCCGCAACGTAAAGCGTATTTCCGTGCAGAACTAATCCGAACGGATTGGAGTTTCGCACATTATTCGGCACATCAGGGCGCGGATTCGGTGTAAAATCGGGAAAATTGGCGATCAATCTGATTCTTGAGCGCAAAAGTCCGGGTCTGCCGATAAATACAGTTTCGCCATTCGCCAAACGTGCGTGGTCGGCGGATGTCAAAGTATTAAATTCCGCTCTGCCGAACCGAAAGCCGAAGGTCGGCAAACTGTACTCCAGAACAGAGCTAAAAAGCGGTGAATTCGGATTCGGATTCGGAATCTCGGAGCCGGGCGCAGGTCCGTTGATAGTTTCGTTGCCCGTTCCGATAGCGATGTAAAGTTTGTTACCTTGAATCAACAACGCGGACGGTCCCGACGGATCGTTGCTTGGCGCGGCAGGTCCTGACGGTAAGCCGTCAAGCAATGTGAAACGCTGTCCGTCATTAGTAATAATTGAAATGCGTCCGCTATTTGGAACATCCGCTATTCCGGCTTCGGAAACCAGAAAATAGCCTTGCCGTTGCGCGTAAATTATTTTTTCGGGTGCTTTGAGTCCGGTAACAAAAACCGAACTTGTTTGAGCCGGAACTGTGTTTGCGGTCAACGCAATTAGCGCGACGGCGACGAGTAAAATTATTTTATGTTTCATTTTTTTGATTCTCCTTTTTGTTGATTTTCGAGCCAACCAAAATGTCAGCACGAATGCCTGTGTTTTGACGCGCTTGATTCTGATTTTTGCCTTCAAATATTAACGCGACATAAAAGCGAAAAAAGGCTCAAAAATTTTTTTATCTTTTCAAAAATAAATTGACTTGATAATTGAACAGGCATATTCTTAAAGCCTAAAAATGCGGTAAAATATGGAACAATTTCGACAAAAATCACCGGAGATAACCGAAAAACTCCGCGAATGGAGCGACGGGAAACAGGAAGCCTTGGACACGCTTTTGCCGCTTGTTTACGAAGAATTGCACCGGCAAGCCGCGTGTTATTTGCGCCGTGAACGTATCGGGCATACTTTGCAAACGACCGCGCTGATTCACGAAACTTATCTGAAATTGGTTGACCAGCGCGATGTGAATTGGCAAAATCGCGCCCATTTTTTCGGCATCGCCGCGCAAGCGATGCGGCGGATTCTGGTTGATTATGCCAAAGCGCGACATCGCGCAAAGCGCGGCGGAGCAGATGAAACTCTACCGCTTGATGCGGTAACGCTGGCGGTGTCGGAAGAAAAAAGCATTGATTTAGAGGCGTTAGACGAAGCATTGACACGGCTTGCCGAATTCGATGAAAGACAAGCCGGCATTGTCGAACTCAGATATTTTAGCGGTTTGAGCATTGAGGAAACCGCCGAAGTTCTTCACATTTCGCCCGCCACCGTAAAAAGAGATTGGAAATCGGCAAAGGCTTGGCTGTATCAGGAAATTACGAAATGAATTCTGAACGCTGGCAAAAAGTTAAAAGATTATTCGAAACGGTCGTCGAACTCGAACCTGCGAAGCGCAAACGATTTCTCGACAAATCGTGCGGCACGGATAAAGAATTGCGCCGCGATGTCGAAAATCTGCTTTCTTCTTATACCGATGCGGAAAGTTTTATGGAACAGCCCGCCGCCGCCGAAGTTGCCAGTTTTATTATCGAACCGAAAAATCTCGAAGCGGGTAAAAGTTTCGGGCATTATGAAATAATCAAACAAATAGGCGCGGGCGGAATGGGTGAAGTTTATCTTGCTAAAGATAAAAAACTTGACAGGAAAGTCGCCGTTAAAATTCTCAACGAAAAATTTGCCAAACACGAATCGAATCTCCACAGATTTATCAAGGAAGCGAAAGCCGCGTCCGCTTTGAATCATCCGAATATTTTAGTCATTCACGAAATCGGCGAAACTGGAGACGCAAACTACATTGTCAGCGAATATATCGAAGGCGAAACTTTGCGCGAAGTTATTCTTAAAACATCACTCGATTTGCCGGAAATTTTAGAAATTGCAGCGCAAATCGCCAACGCTCTCGTCTCCGCGCACCAAGCAAACATCGTTCACCGCGACATCAAACCGGAAAACATCATCGTGCGTCCCGACGGTTTTGTGAAGATTCTCGATTTCGGTTTAGCCAAATTGGTTGAACAAAAAGCCGTCGGCTTTGAAGATAAAACCGTCAAACAAAACGAAACAGCGAAAGGCGTGATTTTGGGAACGGTCAACTATATGTCGCCAGAACAGGCAAAGGGCGAAAAGATTGACACGAGAACGGATATTTTTAGTTTCGGCGTAACTCTTTTCGAAATGATTGCCGGCAGAACGCCGTTTGCGAGTGATTCGATGTCGGAAACATTTGCTAATTTGATAAACTCAGAGCCGCAGCCGCTTTCCCGATTTACCACAAATGTGCCGGACGAATTACAGCGCATCATTTCTAAAACACTTCGCAAAAAAAAGGACGAGCGTTATCAAACGATGAAAGGTCTGCTTGCAGACTTGAAAAGTTTGCGGAGGCGACTTGAATTTGAAACTGAACTTGAAAAGAATTCCCGATCTGAAAAAAAAATCGAGGAAAAGACGCAAATTTTCGAAACGAAAACTTCTCGGGAAATTCCAAAACTGCCGCCCAACAATCTCTCGGAAAATATTTTTCCGATTGTCGGACGCGAAAAGGAAATCGCGGAAATCAAAAATGCGTTCCGGCAAACAAATGCGCGGCTTTTGACAATGACGGGCATCGGCGGAACGGGCAAAACGACTCTCGCGCGGGCGGTTGCCGGAGAGTTATTAGGTGAATTTGCGGACGGCGTGTTTTTTATCGGGCTGGCGGCAATTACCGATTCCGAATTGGTTGTTTCGAGCATCGGACAGCCGCTCGGAGTAAAAGAAGCAGGCGGAAAACCGCTTCTCGAAATATTGAAAGATTATTTGCGCGGGAAACAGATACTGCTCGTGTTGGATAATTTTGAACAAGTAACCGATGCCGCGCCAGCCATCGCGGAATTGCTTTCCGCCGCCAATCGGTTGAAAATTCTGATTACCAGCCGCACCCTTTTACATCTGAGCGCGGAACGTGAATTTGTCGTTCCGCCGCTTTCCCTGCCTTCGGACATTTCGCAAGTTTCATTTGACGAATTATCAAATTACGAAGCCGTTAAACTGTTTGACCAAAGTGCGAGAAACATTAAGCCGAATTTTGCTTTAACGGAAGAAAATGCGAACGATGTGGCGGAAATTTGCGCCCGACTCGACGGCTTGCCTTTGGCGATTGAACTCGCGGCGGCACGAATCAAAATTCTTTCGCCGCGGGCGATTCTCGCCAAACTGGAAAACCGTCTGAAATTGCTGACGGGCGGCGCAAGCGATTTGCCTGCACGTCAACAGACGATGCGCGGCGCAATCGAATGGAGCTACGATATTTTAACCGCTAATGAAAAGAAACTGTTTCGCCGATTGTCAGTATTTGCGGGAGGTTTTTCGTTTGAAGCGGCTGAAGCGGTGTGCGGTAATGACGAATTAAGCAAAGACCGAATCGAAGTTCTCGACCTCATCACATCCTTAGTTGACAAAAGTCTGATCGGGCAAAAAGAACAGCCAAACGACGAATTTCGCTTTCGGATGCTGGAAGTAGTGCGCGAATACGCGGCGGAATTTTTAGAGGCGAGCGGGGAAAGTGAAGCGGCACGAAAAAATCACGCCGCATTTTTTCTCCAATTGGCGGAAACGGCTCAACCGCATTTTTTCGGTGAGCAGGGAGCAAAATGGCTCGACCGGCTTGAAGAAGAATATGACAATCTTCGCGCCGCGCTTTCGTGGTCGGCAGTCAGCGACGCGGAAATGACAATAAATTTGATGGTCGCGGTGCGGGCTTTCTGGATTTTACACAATCATCTGACGGAAGGGCGTAAATGGTTTGAAGCGGCGTTGGAACGGGCGACGGACGCGCCTTCGGACATCCGCTTCAAACTGTTGTATGGGTTTGGTCAAGCGGCAACATATCAGGGCGATATTGAAACGGCACGGCAGAAGTATGAAGAAAGTTTGGCGGTCAGCAAAGAGGCGGGCGAAAAACGACAGGTCGCTTTAGCGAGCAGAGGATTGGGAACGATAGCAAAACTTCGAGGCGATTTTTCGACGGCGCGAAAATTTATTGACGAATCATTGAAAATCAGCCGCGAGTTGAATGACAAACTCGGAATCGCCGTTTCACTCAATAATCTCGGAGATTTGGCGCGAATGGAAAGCGATTTCAAGAAAGCGCGTCCGCTGTTAGAGGAAGCGTTGGCGATTTCCAGAGAAACTGGCAATAAAGAAGGCATCTGCGGCAGTCTTAACAATTTGGGCGCGAGTGCATTCGGCGAAGGGAATTTCGCGGCGGCATCTATCCACTATGCGGAAGCAATAACGACGGCTCTGGATTTGGGAGACAAAATAACGGTTTCTTATTCGCTGGACGGTTTTGCCGCTCTCGCTCTGAAGCGCGGCAAAAAGGAAAATGCGGCGCGATTGGCGGGCGCGATTGAACATTTGCATCAATCTATCGGTTTCGTCGTCGAACCCGCCGAACGCCGTTTCCGGGACGCATACCTTTCGGAACTTAAAATCAAAATGGACAAAGCCGCTTTCTCGAAATTTTATGAGCAAGGTCGCAAGATGAAATTGGAGGAAGCCGTCGCACTCTGTCTGGAAGAAAGGAACGAACAAACGGCAAAATTTTTAGAAGCAAAAACAACCGAAACAGATGTAACAGGGCAAATAAATTCAATTGCCGTTTTGCCGTTTGCGAATATGAGTGCGGATGCGGAAAAAGAATATTTCTGCGATGGTTTGGCGGAAGAACTCTTAAATGCGCTGGCAAAAATTAAAAATTTGAAAGTTGCGGCGCGAACTTCGGCGTTTTCATTTAAAAATAGAAACATTGACGTGAGCGAAATCGGAAACATTTTAAATGTCAAAACTATACTGGAAGGAAGTGTCAGAAAAGCCGGGAATCGTTTGCGGATTTCGGTTCAATTGATTAATGCGTCAAACGGTTATCATCTTTGGTCGGAACGCTATGACGGCGAGATGAAAGACGTTTTCGATTTGCAGGACGAAATCACCTTAGCCGTCATTGACGAATTGAAAGTGAAATTTTTGAGCGAAGAAAAAATCGCGCTTCGCCATCGTTACGACAATAATGTCGAGGCTTATCAGCTTTATCTGAAAGGTCGTTATCATTTTTTGAAATTAACGCCCTCTGAAACCGAAAAGGGAATTTCTTATTTTCATCAAGCGATTGCGATTGACCCGAATTACGCGCTCGCCTACGCCGGATTAACAGCCGCGTATGTTACATTTCCGCTGACCTGCGATTTGCCGTCCAAAGAATTTTTCCCAAAGGCGAAAGCGGCGGCGCATAAAGCAATCGAAATTGACGATACTTTATCCGAAACTTATTCTGCGCTTTTCTGGGCGACATTCTGGTATGACTGGGATTGGAATGCCGCCGAAAAGCAATGTCTGCGAGCCATCGAACTCAACCCGAACAGCGGGGACGCGCACGAATCTTACGCGCATTTGCTGTCAAACGTCGGGCGACACGCCGAAGCACTCGTCGAAATCAAACGCGCCCGCGAACTCGACCCGCTTCACCTTAGAATCAACGCGCTCGAAGGGCAGTTTCTGCTTCACGCCGGACGAATTGACGAAGCATTAGAACCTTTACAGAAAGCCATTGAATTATTGCCACAATTTTGGCTCGCGCATTTATTTACCGCAAGCGTCTATATCGAAAAAGGAATGTTCGCCGAAGCGATTGAATCTGCCCGCAAAGCCGGACAATTTTCCGGCATCAGCACGCATCCGATTGCCTTTGAAGGTTACGCTTTATCCAAAGCGGGAAACGAAACGGAAGCGCGGGCGACACTCGAAGAATTATTGCAATCATCAATCAAACGCTACGTTCCGTCGTGCAATATTGCAATGATTTATAATGGTTTGAGCGAAAATGAAAACGCGCTTGATTATTTAGAACGAGCATTTGAAGAACGGGACGCTCGAATGGCTTTTCTGAAAGTCGAGCCAAAATGGAACAATTTAAGAAACGAACCGCGTTTTATTGATTTAATGCGACGGATGAATTTTGAGTAAATCGGTATGATAAGCAGTAATGAAAGTGTCTGCTGTCCGTTACCTCTCTCCACACCATCAATCAAAGTAGTGAGGTAATTCTTGTCGCGCATACGAAAGACGAGTTTGTGAGGAAGTTATTACATTCAAAATGAATGATTCTGAAGAAAAACCTTTTAAAGATGTTGAAAATTTGCCGCAATGACCCAAAAAATATTCTTTCTAATCAGATGATAAGAAGAGTTGTGGCAAACTTTTGCTGCTTACAATCGGGAAATACCTGTTTCGAGTAATTTCGCTCCGGCGTTTCTGAGTTCCTGCCGCAGACTTTCGTTGGCGACGGTTGCCGCATTTTGTTCACAAATCGCACCCGCCACAATTAATTCCAAGCCCGAAAGCCGATCATCAGTTTCGTGTTTCGGATGTGGAATCGGAATTTTGATTTTGAAGTTGTTGCCGCATAATTCATCTACAAGCAGCGAAAGTCTGCCGCCGACAATAATAATTCCTTGTTGTTCGCCCGTTTGATTGATTGCGTCGGCAACTTCCTGCATCAGCAAAACGCGGTCAATTACCTCCTCGGTAAAAGCGGCAACAAAAGCAGTTCGCGGCGGAAGCGGTTGCGGATTGAGTGCCGCTAAATTGAATCTGCCACCGCCGATGACATCATAAATTTCAGGATGCCGGGCGGCGATAATGCCTAGAATCAGACGATGCAGATTAAATTCGGTCCGCCACGGTTCAGGTTGCGGACCGAATATCACACGCCAAGGCTCCGGACTTGGACCGAAAACCTCTTTGGCAACTTTGCGAATAACCGGATCCCACGGTCCCGGTTTTAACGGTTCATCGGGATTCGGATTTTCGCCCGTTCCGCCAAAAATATGACTGACTAATGTAGCTAATTTTTCTGGCGAAATATTTAATGTTTCGCCAGTTGTTTGTTCTGTTTGCATAATTGATCTCCTTTTTTTTAAGCAACCAAACTTGCTTTTGGTTTATGGACACGAGAGCCGTTGATGCTAAACTCCCGTTTAAATCGTAAGGCTTAAGCTATATTGTCTTGATGCCAATCAGCCACTTCATTAAACGAACCGATTCGTTTAATGTCAGCCTTAAATTTTTCGAGTTTGCGTAGCACTTCCTGATCATCCACGCGGGCATTACCGTCGGGCATACCGCTCCAACCTACGTGCCAAAAGAATTCATGAACTTGATCATCGCCTTCGAACGCGTTTTCACCTTCAAGCAGCACAAGACTAGTTACCTGACCGATGCGCGTTGGTCCTTTATGAACGGCAGGAAAATACTCTTTGTTCATAAATTTCACGAATGCTTTAGTATTCTTTGCTTTTGGCAGACTGATTTGATAAATAATCATATTGTTGCTCCTTTTGTTAAGAAAATCTCACATTAACTACTGCGGCGCGATCTTAGTTTTTTGTTTGCTCCAACTTTGTGTCATCAAAGGTTGGCGGCACCAGCAGTTCGCCTTCTTCAAAGTAAATTTCTTTGTCAGCTTTGAAATTTAAGGTCAAAGTTTGCGCGTCAGTCGTTTGAGCTAAACCTGTAACTTGCTGTCCCTCTTTAATTCGCTCGGTCGCTTTATTGGAATTGTTTGGAATTATCACTTCAATTCCTTTGCTCAGCTCCGCGTCCGTAAAACTATGACCGACAACCTTGACT
>JBDTSO010000051.1:0-11729 GCA_039931085.1 Acidobacteriota bacterium
TTATCGAATTAAGTAACCTTGCCGAGCTGCATAATGTTGATTCGCGCACGGCTGCATATATGCTGGCAATTGACCGCGTGGCTTATGATACAAAGATGCGCGGCATTTATGCGTAATAAATTTTACTTAATTTATTAGAAATGCTTGCTTTTCTAATAAATATGAAGTAAGGTTTTACGAGGTTGTAATTGAGTCAATGATTTATTCATTGACTTTTTAGTAAATATCAATATGAAATTACAGCTTAACAACTATAATTGTATTAGTTATACTTAAAAATTTTCTTTACTTTTTATGTTTGAAAGTTTTAAGGTGTATGCAATAATTGAATAGTTTTTCAGAAGATTGCAATATCGTTTTATTTTTTGAAAAATTATAATTGAAATTCAAATTTTTAATATTATTTTCGGCGGAGGAATGTGATGAAACTCGCTAATAAAGCGTTCGTAATTACGCTTACAATGTTGGCATTGATAATTTCAATGTCAGCCCAAACACCAAGATCGCAAGACGATCCAAGAAATCAGGCACCGGCTATCGGAACAGGTGGTCCTCCGGGAGGTCCAACTGGTCTTTTTACAGTTTATGACGGAGCAGTCATAAGACGCGGTGAATTTACTTTTAGTGCGGCATACAGTAATTTTGACCGTGATCCCGGCAACGTGGATATTACGGAAGTGCCGATCAGCTTCAACGTCGGATTGAGCGACCATTTAGAGTTGTTCTTTTCTACGGATGCTTATCGCGCCATTAAAGTTAACTCGCCCCGCAATCTTTCGGGTTTTTACCTGCCTAACTCGCAGCTTCTCGTTAATGGAGTTAGACAAAGTCCACCGGCTATCGTCCTAGCCCCGCGCGGAGGCGGGACGAGTCAATTTCCCGGCGCGGTTTTCCGCCCCGCCGGTAATCAAGGCTTTACCCAATTTCCGTTTACCGGTGCTTTTGCCGGAAACTTCGGCTTTCAACCGCCATTTACTTCAGGCGGCGTTTTCGGCTTTCCCGCAGGCACACCTGCAACTTTAGGTGCGCCGGTAGGTGGCAGCGGAAACGGGGCGAATTTATTTCCCGGCATCGGTTCGGTCTTCGGCAGCATTTTGCCGGGCGTAGTTTTGCAAACGGTTGGTCTGGCAGGCGGCGGTACCGCTCCGTCAGTTTTCACCGTAGCACCAAGCTATTTGCCGGATGCTCCGTTACTTAATCGTCAATATGGCGAATCGGCATTCAATACGTTTAATGTCGGCGCGAAAATTCGCTTCACCGGTCCGAGCAATCCGATTGGTGTCGGTATAATTCCGTTTTATCGGTTTTACGCTGACAGTGCAGATACATTTAGCGGATTTAACCAACTTCAGCGCGGTGCAAGTCCGGGCGGCGGATCTTTGTTTAGCGGCAGCGGCAACGGACGCGGCGACATCGGTGTTATCGCCTTTGCCGACGCTCGCCTTCGCAAATATTTGAACATTTCGGGAAACATCGGCTACATCTATAACAGCAGTATTAAAGGTAATGATGTTGTATATTTAGACCGTCCCGATGAAGTGATTGCCGGTATCGCCTTAGATTTTCCGGTTAATAAACATTTTCAACCGATTTTGGAAGGTCGTTCAACGCAGTATGTCGGCGGACGCACACCAAATGCTTTTGAAAACAGTCCGATTGAAGGACTTGCCGGCGTTCGTGTATTTCCAACCCGCTACTTCAGTTTGAGTGGCGCATTTCGGTATCATTTCAATCAGCAGGACAGAGGTAGTTTTGATAACAATAACTCTACTTCAAGCGTTAGCATTGCCGGACGGACGACTCCTGTTACTACAACAATTAATGGCGTTCCGCCCGGTTTTGCAACTTCAAGTGATCCGTTCGGATTTTTGGGGGCGATTTCAATCGGAAGACGCAATTTGAGAGGCGCGCCGCGTGCTGTTAATCAATTTGCGAATGTTACCAATCTCGAATTGAGCGAAACCAGAGTAACAATTCCGTGCGAACCGGGCTTTGCTCCAAGAGAAGGCACAACTTGCAGCACGGATATGTCAACAAATGTTACGACAACGGCTGTTGACCCGGAAAATGATGTGTTGACCTATAACTACACGGTTTCAGGCGGACGCATTGTTGGTCAGGGCGCAAATGTTTCGTGGGATTTGACGGGTGTTAATCCGGGAACTTACACGATTACCGCCGGTGTTGACGATGGCTGCGGCGTTTGCGGTCAGACCAAAACGCAGACAATCACCGTTGAAAAATGTGATTGTGTACCTGTAGCACCGCCTTGCACTTGTCCGACGCTCAGCGTAACAGGTCCTTCTTCGGTTACAACAGCCGGCGATACAATGACCTTTACGGCGAATGTCGGCGGCGGAAGTCAAACTGACGCAACATATAACTGGACAGTTTCACAGGGTGAAATCATCAGCGGTCAGGGAACTCCGGTCATTACGGTTCAAACGACTCCTGAAATGGCAGGCGGCAATGTAACCGCGACGGTTACGATTGGCGGCTTGTGTGAAACCTGTACCGAGAATACGGCATCGGAAGTTGCCGGGATTAAACCGACTGAAATATTAACACCAATTGATCAATTCGGACCATTATCGAATGATGAAGTGAAAGCACGACTTGATAACTTCAACATTCAGTTGCAAAATGATCCGAGCGCACAGGGCTACATTATTAACTACGGTTCGGCAAAAGATATTGCAAAACGTGAAAAAGTTCTCCGTGATGCAATTAGATTCCGTAAATATGATGCGAGTCGCTATACATTTGTCAGAGGCGGCGACCGCGGCAACGGAATTGAAACACAATTCTTTGTTGTTCCGTCGGGCATTCAACCTCCGACTCCTGAGCAGTAAATTAACTTTGCATCTTTATTTGAAGATGTAAACCTTCCTAAGCGGGTGAAGTATCTTAATTGATATTTCACCCGCTTATGCTTTTAAAAACAATTATTTAAAATAGTTTGCAAAACGGCTCTTTTGGTGTAATATATGTTTTGTCTAAAAGCTCAAGTAAAACTTTAACTTTTCATTTCAGATCAGCTAAAACATTTTGAGTTTTGAATGCAACAATTTACCTCGCTAACGTCATCTGAATAAGTGATTGTTTGCTCGCCCCGCAAAAATTTAACTTTTCAAATAACAATCCAGAGTTACAGAGAGAAAAATTATGATGGAAAAAATTAAACGGCAAATCAGCTTAAAGTTAAATGTTTTTTTTGCAATGGCTATAATGCTTACGCTAAACGTCGGCTTCTCATTGGCGGCAGTCAGTACAAACGGCGAATCCGTCAAATTTAACGATTGGGAGATCGTTGGACCGAGCGGCGGCGACGTTCGCGTCGTGGCGATTGACCCGCGTGATAAAGACAGACTTTATATCAGCACACTTGACGGACAAATTCACACTTCTGCCGACGGCGGAAAAACCTGGCGGCTGCTGGTAAATTTTAATCGTCCGCAATTAATTCTCGACCAATTGTTTGTTGATTCGCGCGATTCGAACATTATTTATGCTTCCGGGCATCGGCACAAGGAACCCGGCGGATTTTTCAAAACCACAGACGGCGGCGCAACCTGGAAAGAATCTAAAGATTTGCGAAAAGAATCAATTCATTCGATGGTGCAGTCGGACAAAGACCCAAATATAATTATGGTTGGAACGACCAACGGCGTTTGGATTTCAAAAGATTCAGGCGACGATTGGAAAAAAATTGATTCCAACCCGATTCCGACTGTTGCCGAACTTCCGACGGTTGATTCATTGGCAATTGATCCGCGCAATCCCAATACGATTTTTGCCGGAACTTGGTGGCGGGCATTCAAATCAACTGACAGCGGAAAAAACTGGAAGTTGATCAAAAACGGAATGATTGACGATTCTGACGTTTTTGCCATCACAATTGACTCAAAAGACCCCGATCACATCATTGCTTCGGCGTGCAGCGGAATTTACGAATCAAGAAACAACGGTGAGTTGTGGGCGAAAGTCAACGGCATTCCTTCACAATCGCGCCGCACCCGCGACATCGTGCAAAATCCGGCGATTCCGGGAACGATTTACGCCGCAACCACCGAAGGTTTTTGGATGACGACCAACGGCGGAAGAAGCTGGGCATTGACTTCGCGGAGAGATTTAGAAATAAATTCCATCGCCGTTCACCCGGATGAACCTAATAGAATTTTTATCGGAACAAACAATTACGGCATAATGGTTTCCAATGACGGCGGAAAAAATTTCGTGCCGACCAACGATAATTTTACCAGCCGGTTTACTTATTCGATCACGCCGGACATCGAACGTCCGAACCGGCTTTACGCTACGACGCAAAATACGACCACCAGCGGCGGATTTTTCTATCTCAGCAACGACGGCGGAAACAGTTGGGAACAGGCAAAATCACTCGACATCAGCCGGATTTCACCTTTTGCGGTAATTCAAGACCGCGCCGACACAAATATACTTTATCTGGCAACCAATGTCGGATTGTTCAAATCGCTCGACCGGGGCAGTGAGTGGACACAAATCGTCGCGCCCAAACCGCCTCCGGCAAAAAGAACCACCCAGCGAAGTTCGGGTCGCAAATCAACCAAAGCAAAAGCTGTTCCGGTTGCGGTAAAAGAAGAAACACCTCCGGCAGCACCGGATCTAATTCCGGTTTTAGAAGACAAAGTAAAAGTTTTGTCCTATACACAGGATGGTCAAAACGGTATTTTAGCCGGAACGGACAACGGTTTATATCGCAGTTACGATATTTCAAAAGGATGGAAAAAAATTTCGCTCGGTGAAAATATTGATCCGAATATCTTTGTAATTTACACTTCTCTGCAACAGCCTCAAACGATTTGGGTTGGAACGGCAGTTTCCGGCGTTTTGGTTTCCCGCGATAACGGTGAAACGTGGAATAAAGTCGGCGGAACGTCAACCGGAGTGCCGGACGGAGTGCCGGTCAGTTCAATAATGATTGAT
This sequence comes from Acidobacteriota bacterium, assembly GCA_039931085.1. Lineage (GTDB taxonomy): Bacteria > Acidobacteriota > Blastocatellia > Pyrinomonadales > Pyrinomonadaceae. The sequence continues at coordinate 4,966 of JBDTSO010000051.1, forward strand.
CCGAAAAATCCCGAAAATATTTATATCGGCACATCACAGACATTTTTTCTGAGTCGTAATGGTGGAAAAACGTGGATGCGGCGCGGCGGAAATCTTCCGCTCGGAAATTACACGAGTATTCTCGTAAGTCCGAATAACAGCGATGAAATTTACACTTCAAGCGCGTTGGAAGCCGACGGCGGCATATTTTATTCGGACGATGCTGGTTTAAACTGGAAGAGAATTGATTCAAAAGATTTGAAACTGCCGAGCCACCGCGTTTGGTCAATGGTTTTCGATCCGAATGATTCAAATCGAATTTTTGCCGGAACTCATTCGTCGGGTGTTTACAAAATAGAACGCAAAGCTCCCGCCAATTCTACGGCAGCCGACACAATTACTCGTCCGAGAATTACAGCATCCGGAAACTAAAGCAAAATGAGCTTAAAAAAAGGACGACGTTAAAATGCGTCGTCCTTTTTTTGTTTCTAGTTTGGAACTTCCGCGCCGGAACTCTATAATCTGAAGGCTAGGAGTAAAATAAGTGAAACAAGAAATAATCTGTCCCTGTCCGACCGGAAATGTAGTGCTGCAAACGGAAAGTCTGCCCTTTTCGGAAATTCCGCATCAATCGAAACTTTTTATTGATTATCAAGATAATCCGCTCGGATTAAAAAAATATTACCCGCTCGCCGTCGAATCTCATACGCAGATTTCACAAAGAATTCCTGAAGTGCTGGCAAATTATAAAGCTGATCGAAACGCGCTCTGCGATGTTTTGGAGGAGATGAACAAATCTTGCCGTGCAAGCGAAAAAACTCTGGAAAACATCAAACTCCTTCGTGATGAAGATTGCGTCGCGGTTGTTTCCGGTCAGCAGGCGGGACTTTTCACCGGACCGCTTTACACGATTTACAAAGCACTTTCGGCGGTAAAAATGACCGAATGTTTGACGGCGCGTGGATTTAAAGCCGTTCCGGTTTTCTGGATTGCCACCGAAGATCACGATTTTAAGGAAGTTTCCAAGATCAATGTCATCAATTCAAACGGTGATTTGGTCGAGATAAAAAACGAACCGAAAAGGTGTTACGAAAATCTTCCCGTCGGTTATGTCAATCTTGATGATTCGGTAAAACCCACAATTGACGAGCTTTTCGACGAATTGCCGCATACGGAATTTAGCGACGAATTGCGAAATTTGGTTGAAAAAACGTGGCAGTCGGGCGTTGATTACGGCGATGCGTTTGCGCGGCTTCTGACAGATTTTTTGGGCAAATACGGTTTGATAATGCTGTGTCCCCTCGACGCGAGATTAAAAAAATTAGCGACACCGATTTATGTTAATGCGATTAAAAAATCCGACGAAATAGTTTCTGCATTGCGCCGCCGAAGCGAAGAACTCGAAAGCGAAGGTTATCACGCGCAGGTTTTAGTAACGGAAGATTATTTCCCGCTTTTCTGGCAGTCAAAAGACCGGACGCGCCACGCTTTGAAAAAAAGCGCAAGCGGCACGTTTAAAACAAAAGATATTGAACGGGAATTTACGCTCGAAGAATTAGCCGAACTCGCGTCCGTTGAGCCGCAGAGATTTTCGCCGAGCGTTGTTCTGCGTTCCGTCGTGCAGGATTATTTGCTGCCGACAATCTGTTATTTCGGCGGTGCGGCAGAAATCGCTTATTTTGCACAGTCAGCGGAAGTTTATCGAATTTTAGAGCGTCCCGTTACACCGATCTTTCATCGGCAAAGTTTTACGATTGTCGAATCAAAACACGCCAAAACGCTCAAAAAATATGATTTGCAATTGAAAGATTTATTTGCCGGAATCGAAAATGTGTTGCCGCAAATCATCGAAAAATATCTCAATCGGGAAATGGGAGAAATTTTTGTGGAAGTCGAGGAAAATATAAACGGCGAACTCAACAGGCTAGACCAGAATTTAAGCGAAATCGAGCCGACTTTGGCGGAAAATCTGGCAAACCGCCGCCGGAAAATTGTCTATCATCTTTCAAATCTCCGCACGAAATTTCACAATGCTCAAATGCGGAAAGATGAAGTTATTCACCGGCAAATCGAAACCGCTTTTAATGCTCTTGTTCCAAACAAACATTTACAGGAACGCACACTCAACGCAAATTCCTTTGTAAATCGCCACGGACTTTATTGGATTGATTGGATTTATCAGGCGATTGACCTCGATGACAAAGAACATCGAATAATTTATTTGTAAAACAAAGCATTTTTGAAACTGAATAACAAATAAAAAAATGTTGTAAAGAAATGTAAAGAACGGTTTCTCACTTGCAAATTAGTAAGTATATGCTAACTTTATAGCAATTACTTCCCGTATTTAATATTATAAAAAGCATAAGGAGAAATTGTTAATGTTGAAGCCATTAAGTTTATTGCAAGTGGTTTTGTGCTGCTTGTTATTCGGAGCGTTTTTTATTCTTGGTGTGAACCGAAGTTATGCCCAATCACAAGCCTTGAACGGTCAGATTGAAGGTGTAGTAACGGATGCCAACGGCGCGGCTTTGCCCAACGCGGCAATTACTGTCAGAAATATCGAAACGGGCGCGGAACGTCAGCTTACGAGCGACGCATCGGGCGTTTATCGCGCTCCTTTGTTGCCCCTCGGAACATATAGGATAACGGTTGAACTACCTAACTTCAAACGGCTTGTTCGTGACGGCATCACGGTCAATACCGGACAAACGGCGACGGTCAATCTGACTTTGGAAACGGGCGACGTTTCGGCAACCGTAACGGTTACTTCGGACGCTCCGATTGCCGATCCGGGAAAAATTGATGTCGGGCGCGTTTTGAATACGCGCGAAGTTCAAAATCTGCCGCTCGTGTCGAGAAATCCATATAATTACTCGCTTTTACAGGCAAATGTAACCGGCAGACCGAATTCGGAATTTGGCGTTCCGCGCATCAACGCCAACGGTTACGCGCGGCGGACAAATTATCAGCTTGACGGAAATAATAATACGCAGGGCGACCGCGCCGGAATTCGTTTGATGCCGATTTCGGAAATTTTCGTCAGTGAAGTTCAGCTTGTTACTAACGGTTTTTCAGCCGAGTTTGGCAACACGCCCGGATTGATTATGAACGCGATTACGCCTTCCGGCACAAACGGTTTTCACGGCACGGCGAGTTATCGTTTTCGCCGTACGCCGTTTTCGTCGCGCCCGTTTAACATTAAACCTACTGATTTAAAACCTGCGACAAAAGTTGATGATGTCGCCGGAGCAGTCGGCGGTCCGATTATCAAAGATCGCTGGCAGTTTTACACCGGCTATGAATACGTTAGTCGTGATTTGGGCGGCGAGCCGGGACGAATTGTTACGGTTTCGGCGGCAAATCAAGCAGCTTTAATTGCCGCCGGAGTTTCGTCGTCGGCGTTTCCGACGGCGATTCCCGCTGCGCAGAAAGTTAATTTCTTTATTTTGCGCTCCGATGCCCAGTTAAATGATGCAAATCGTCTGACCGGACGCTACAATTACTTCAAAAATAAATCGCCGGACAATATCGGCGGCGGTTTGACAACTTTGCAGCGAAGTATTGACTTTAACGATGTTTCTTATTCGTTCGGTTTGCAGTTGGCTTCGATTATTTCAACAAAAACTTTGAATGAGTTTCGGTATCAATATGCCACGCGAAATTCACAGAATCTGGCGAACGCCAATTCCGGCACCGGCGCGACGATTGTTATTTCAGGTGTCGCAAATTTCGGCGCACCGACCAATGCCAATACGATTTCGCCGCTCGAAACAACCAATCAAATTCAGGATAATTTGACTTATACGTTCGGCGAACATTCGGTTAAAGTCGGCGGTGGTTTCACCAGATACCACGATGAACGCCGTTCGGGAATTTTCTATCAATACACTTTTCCGACACTCGCGGCTTATCAACAAGCAGTCAGTGGAGCACCACGCACTTATTCGCAGTATGTTGAATCATTTGGCGATCCTGAAGTCAAGTTTAACTCGACATTTTACAACTTTTTCGCACAGGACGACTGGAAGATAACGCGAAGACTGAAACTTAATTACGGTTTGCGTTACGATCTTTACAATATTCCGAAAGCCGACCCGAATTCGCCGTTTCCGGCTTCGCAGAAATTTAAAGTTGATAAAAACAATTTCGCTCCGCGTTTAGGTATTGTCTATGCTCTGCGTGAAGGAAACCGTCCGGCGGTGCTTCGGGCAAGTGCCGGAATTTATTACGATATTCCGTATTCGGATATGTATTTGCGGGCGATTCAAAACAACGGAAGTCCGAAATACTTTAATTTTACTTTCGGACCGAATGCCGCCGGTGCGCCGGCTTTCCCGAACAATTTAGGTTCACTGCCGCCCGGAACGGTTTTGCCGAGTCAAAGTATTGATGCCGTTTCACCGGATTTTGTGAATTTGTATGCGATTCACACCAATGTTCAGGTCGAGCAGGCGATTACGAATGATTTGTCATTTACAGTCGGCTACATTCATTCGAGCGGGCGGCACATTCCGGTTTATCGCAATATCAATTGTTTGCCCACTGGCGGAACTTTGGCTGACGGCAGATTGATTTACGGGACACGACGAGCCGATGGGAAACTCGATCCTTGCACAAATAGAATTTTCCCGCAATTCCTAAATATCTTGTCGGTCGAATCGGTCGGCAATTCAAATTACAATGCGGCGACGTTCCAGCTTGCCAAACGCTTTTCAAAGGGTTATCAATTCAACATAAACTACACTCTGTCGCGTTCGACCGATGATGCTCCCGAACAAAATTTGGTGGCGGCTTCCACGCTTGCACTCGAAGCTCCCGAAAACAGAGCCTTTGATAAAGGTAAATCATTAGCCGACCAAACACACACATTTATTATGAGTTTTGTCGGACGACCGCAGTTTAATTTTGAAAACAAGGCGTTGAAATATGTTCTGAACAACAATCAATTCGGCATTATCGCCACGGCAAATAACGGCGAAGTATTTAACAGTATTACCAATCAGGATTTAAACGGCGACGGAGTTTTTGTTGACCGCCCGGTTGGTATCGAAAGAAATTTCGGCAGAACTCCGAAACAGTTTAATGTTGATTTGCGATATTCGAGATTTATCCCGTTCACGGAAAGATTCAGATTGGAATTCTTTGCCGAAGCGGTAAATATTTTCAATATCAACAGTATTTACCAATACAACAACACGACGATAACAACCAATTTTGATATTACGACCGGAAATTTAACGGGCGCACTGCCTGATTATCGTTCAAGAGGCGTAACTTCGCTTGACAGCCGACAGATACAGCTCGGCTTCAAGTTTATCTTTTAATCTCGGCGGCTTTGATAGATTAAAAAATTACCAAAGTCGCATTTATCGATTTATGAAGGAAGAATACTTAAAAGAAATCCCCGAAGTTACGGAATTACCGGATAGTTGGTGGTATCGCGTTTATTTGGGCGTGATAATCTCGAATATTCTAGTGATCTTGGCGTTGGGAACTTTTGCTTATTATTTTTCGAGTTGAATTTTTGTTGAAGTAACTTCTCTCCAAACTTTTTTAACATGAAATTTCTGGATTGGGCGATTGTCGCAATATATTTGGTTTACGTGATTTGGGACGGAATCCGTATGACCAAAAACAGCGGTAACGTCGAAGGTTATTTTCTCGCCAATCGAAGTTTGCCGTGGTGGGCGGTCGGATTGTCGGTAATGGCGACGCAGCTTTCGGCAATTACGCTGGTCGGGACAACCGGGCAGGCGTATTCGGACGGGATGCGTTTTATCCAGTTTTATTACGGCTTGCCGCTCGCCATGGTCATTTTGTGCGTGACGGCGGTGCCGTTTTTTTATCGCGCGCGAGTCTATACGGCGTATGAATATCTCGAAAAAAGATTTGACGCAAAAACGCGCACTTTAACGAGTTTTTTCTTTTTGATGTCGCGTGGTCTTGGCGTTGGCGTAATCATCGCCGCACCTGCGGTTATTTTATCAATCATTCTCGGCTGGAACGAAATTACCACGATTTTCGTGATCGGTTTGACAACGACGCTTTACACAATGATCGGCGGCGTGCAGGCGGTAACCTGGACGGATGTCAAACAAATGGTCATCATTTTCGTCGGAATGAGTGTCGTTTTGTTTATTATATTTTCAAGCCTTCCTGCCGGAGTTTCGATTACCGACGGATTGCATTTAGCGGGCGCAACCGGCAAATTGACGACGATTGACACGCATTTTGATTTGAAGGAAAAATACACGATTTGGTCGGGAATGATCGGCGGATTGTTTTTATTTCTTTCATATTTCGGCTGCGATCAATCGCAGGTGCAGCGGTTTTTGACGGCAAAATCAGTCAGTCAGGGCAGAACTTCGCTTTTGATGTCGGCGTTTTTGAAAATTCCGATGCAGTTTTTGATTTTGTTGATCGGCGTGATGGTTTTTGTTTTTTACCAATTTAATCAGCCGCCGATGATTTTCAATTCCGTTCAGGCAAATAAGGCGCAAATTTCTAAACCGGCTGAGTACAACGCTTTGCAGGCTGAATACGAAACGATTAATCAGCAAAGACAAAAAGCCGCGCTCGAATTTGTCGCGGCTGAAAAACAGACTGACGAAAATTTAAAAATAACGACAAGACAGAACTATTTGACGGCTAATGACAATTTCAAAAATTCGCGCAAAAAAGCCTCCGAATTTATTAAAGATACTAACGACGACAAAAACTTTAACGATGTGAACTACGTTTTCCCGACATTTGTCATCGAAAATATGCCGATGGGCGTGGTC
>JBDTSO010000052.1:0-11701 GCA_039931085.1 Acidobacteriota bacterium
TTACCGTTCCGCCGTCCTTCTTAAACGCCGGTCTTAATTTGCTCAAAGAATCAACCGAAGTGTCGTCGCGGATGGTTTCGTCGTGATCGTAAATTACCGGATCGCCTTTGCGTTGCGGAATCTCAATCGACACAATTTCATCATCAAATCTACCCGAATCTCTGGCTTCCATTGCTTTGCGGTGTGAATTAAATGCGTATTCGTCCTGTTTATCGCGCCCGATTTGATATTTTTCCGACACGACTTCGCCAGTATTTCCCATATGCCAATTTTCAAACGGACACCATAAACCGTCGTGAATCAGCAAATCAATGTCGGTTTGATTGCCCATTCGGTAGCCTTCCCGCGCATTGGGCAACGCATAAGGAATATTCGACATAGATTCCATTCCGCCCGCGACGACGAATTCCGCATCGCCCAATTTGACGGCTTGCGCGGCTAACGACACGGCACGAAGTCCCGAACCGCAAACCATATTTACGGTTAAAGCCGAAACTTCCGGCGGAAGTTCCGCTTTGATCGCCGCTTGTCTTGCCGGTGCTTGTCCCAATCCGGCTTGCACGACGCAGCCCATAATTACTTCATCAACCTGTTCCGGTTTGATTCCGGCACGTTTGACCGCTTCTTTGACCACAATCGCGCCTAAATCCGTCGCCGAAAATCCTTTTAAACTTCCTAAAAACTTCCCTGTCGCCGTTCTTGCGGCACTTATTATTACTGCATCTTTTACATCTGTCATTTATTAATCCTCTTGTTTATCAATTTTTTCTAATGCTATTTCTAACGCCATTTTCGGCTCTTTTCTTAAATTTTTCTCAAACTCGATTCTAAAATCTTCCAAAAGCGGCAAATCATTTAAATCCCTTTCGCGTCCCGAAGCCTTTTTGCTGGCAATAATATCTCTGATAATTGCAATCGGAAATACATCAATCTTTATCATTCTTTCCCGCGCTTTTTCAAAACTCTCGATGCCGTCCGGGACGAAAATCAAATCTAAATCGAATGGACCTGTTTTAATTTGAACAAAATCTTTTCCCCGAACAATATCTTTTTCAATTTCTTCGTTAATTTCAAAATCTATTTCCCTTATTGCCGAAACAATATTTTGTCCGTTTTCCGTGCTGTTTCGAGGAAACAAATTAACGTCCTGAGTTGAAGCCGGATAACCGAGCAAAATCGCACCACTTTTGCCGATAAACATATATTCGACATTATGTTTTGCAAAAGCCGCCGCAATTTCCTAAGCTTGCTGCGGTTGAAAATAGCCGCGAAAATTATTTTCCATCTTTTTCCGGCTCTACTATTTTATAACCTAAATATCTCGGCAAATTTTCGTCCGCCCATTTGCGGTAATCTTTCATTTTTTCAAAGGATCGATACGGAACATCATCTAAAACGGGTTTATAATTTTTGAAAAAGTCGTATTTTATTCGTTCCTCGACGCTTCTTTCCAACTGTCGCCGACATTGCTCACGAAAATCATTCATAAACTTATATTGTCATTTTCTACAATTTTAGCCAAATGCGGCTGATTTCGATTTCTAATAAAATTTACCAAATATTATTCCTCGCCGATGTCTTCGTTCCAAATTTCAGGATTTGCCGTGATAAATTTGTTCAGCATTTCAACACATTCTTCCGAATCCAAATCAATCACTTCCACACCGTTTTCTTTGAGCCATTCGATTCCGCCTTGAAAAGTTTTCGATTCGCCGACAACAACCGTGCCGATTTTAAATTGCCGCACCAAACCCGAACAATACCAGCACGGCGCAAGTGTCGTCACCATAATAGTATCGCGGTAGGATTTCTGTCGTCCGGCTTTGCGAAAAGCGTCGGTTTCGCCGTGAATTGACGGATCATTTTTCTGTACGCGCCGATTATGACCTTTACCGAGAAGTTTTCCGCTTTTATCAAATAATGCCGCGCCAATTGGAATTCCGCCTTCCTCAAAACCTTTTTGCGCTTCTTTAATCGCAACTTTTAACATCGAATTATAATCTGAATTTTTCATCACTTTGATTTTATTAACAAATGACGCTTTATGCTAATCTTAAATTTTTCAGGAGAATTCTATTGTGTCACAAAATTTTCAGGCGGGCGATTTTTTAATTTTTCAAATCGAAAGCGGTTACGGACTTCTAAGACTTTTGTCAATTGAAGAAATGCCCGACGACAAAATCTGGCATCTGGCTTCTTACAATGAAATGTTTTTAGACATTAATTCGGCGAATGAGGCTTTGGAAAACGCATCGAATTTGACAATAAACTATCCGCACATCGCGCTGACAACACGCGCTTTCGAAGCGACGCAGGTGGCGCGAATGAAAAATGAATCGTTGACGGAAAATGAATTAGAGGCTTTTGATATTTGGAAACAAAGCGCAGACAGCAAAGTTTCGGATCGTTCGGTGCGTTTGATGCTCGGTTTAAGATGAGCGTTTTACTTTTTCCCGGAGATTTTTGGTCGTGTATTCGCCAATACTTGCCGGAATATTATCTGAAAAATCCGCTTCGTTCAACAAATCATTCGCCGAAGATTTTATTTCTTTTCTTTCAGTTTCATTCCGTTTCGGCAAAATAATCTGTTTTTTCAGTTTCAAATTTCTGATAAAAATCTGCGCCTGCCACGCAAACATCGCCGTCAAAAAACCAGCCGTCACGTAAATCAGAACGGGCGTATTTTCTTCGCCGAGAAAATTTATGTAAAGCAAAATCGCCAGCGTCAGACTGACAACCGCCGTCATTATATTTAAAATCGAATTCGCCCTTAAATGTTCTTCGGGTGAAATTTCACGTTTTTCGAGTTTGTCGAAATCAGGAAGAAACTTGCCGCAGTGTCGGCAGTAGGAATTTGGTGTTTGTTCGGCTTTTCCGCAATTTTGGCAAAACATAATTATTTATTGTTGTCCCGGCTCTCCACTTTCAATTTTTTTGTCGTGTTTTCGACGACGCTTAGCGGAACATTACCGGAATAATCAGCTTCGGGCAACGATTGTTTGGTCTTCGGCATTTGAAATTCCTTAATTTCTGCGTCGGTTTCTGTTTTGTCAGTTTCTTTTTCCCTTACAAAACGCTGCTTTAATTTTCTATTGTTGAAAAAACTTGCTGTTTGCCACGAAGCGATTGAAATTAAAAGTGTCGCCGCCAGATAAACCGACCAGTGAGTGTTTGGGTTGCCGAGATGAAAAACATATAACATTATCGCCATTGATAAAGCGGCGAACGCGCTCATCACATTGAAAACTAAAGTGGTTTTGAATTGATCTGCAGGTGTTTCGCGCTTTTTATTTTTGTTGTTGAAATCATGTAAAAATTTGCCGCAACTTCGGCAATATGTATTTTTTTCTTGGTCAGTTTTTCCGCAATTCGGGCAAAACATAATTTAGTTGGATTATATGTCTTGACAAAATGAGTTGCAAAGGGTGAATTGTTGGAGCGAAAAAAAAGCTGTTTGCTCTGTGGTTAAGTCTAACTCAAATTATTAAAGGACAGATTGGATTTTACCACAAAATATGCGGAAAAATTGCTTGAGCAAAATCAAATCAAATTATATTCCACCGTAAATTGAATTTATTTATATTAGACCGCTTACATTAAAATAGGCAAAATAATAAAAAGGAGTGATAGAAAGAAAAAAAACGCTATCACTGATTGCATTATTATTCGCAGCGACAATTTTTAGTTTCGGTCAAAAGACCGAATTGATGTATTTTGTCAATAGTTTCTTAATATGTCAAAATAATGACAGGGAGGCAATTTTTCCCGCAAACAATAAATTACTATGAATCCCTGGCACGACGTGAAATACGGTGATAATGCGCCGGAAATTGTGAACGCACTGATTGAAATTCCGAAAGGCAGCAAAGGAAAGTTTGAATTGGATAAAGAAAGCGGTTTGATAAAGCTCGACCGCGTTCTTTATTCGTCGGTTCATTATCCGGCAAATTACGGATTTATTCCGCAGACTTACTGCGACGACAACGATCCGTTGGATATTCTGGTTTTCAGTTCGATTCCGCTTCCGGTGCGTTGTTTATTAGACGCAAAAGTCATTGGCGTGATGCGGATGGTTGATTCAGGCGAAATTGACGACAAAATCATCGCTGTCGCCGCCAATGATATTTCCGTCAGCTACCGCAATGACATTTCTGAACTTCCGCCGCATACGACGGTTGAAATGCGCGCGTTTTTTGAAGATTACAAAAATCTCGAACACAAACAAGTCGTCGTCGAAGAATTTTTAGGGCGCGAAAAAGCCTTTGAAATCGTCAACGAAGCCATCGAACTTTACAAAACACACTTCGGCAATAATGCCAACAGCGTCGGGAAATAATTTTTTTTTACAGGACTGTCAGAATGAACACAGATAAAATTTTAAAAAATATCCCTGTGAATTCTTTCATCCCTGTAAATTACTTGTTCGTTAATTTTACTGCCGTGCCGTAAGCCAAAACTTCGGTTGAACTCTTCGAAAATTCCGTCGCGTCGTAACGCATTCCGATAATCGCGTCCGCGCCGATGGCGTTTGCATGCTGTGCCATCCGATTAAATGCTTCGAGCCGCGCATTTTCGCAAACGTGCGTAAATTCTTCGATATTGCCGCCGACGATTGACTTCAAGCCGCCGACAATGCCGCGCCCGATGCCCGTCGCCCGCACGACGATGCCGCGCACAATTCCCAAATATTCTTCAATTTCGTGTCCCGCGACTTCATTTCCGGTTGTAATAATCATATTTTCTCCTTTGAATTTATTTCTTTATTCATATCTCAACGCTTCAATCGGATTCAAGCGACTTGCCCGAAATGCCGGAAAAACACCGGCGACAAAGGCGATTGTGCAAACTAAAAGCATCACAAAAAATATCGAGAGCGGTCTAAAAACAAAAATGCTGTAACCTTCAAAAGAGTCCATATAAGTCCGCGCCACAAATATATTGACAATCGTGCCGACGATTATTCCGCCGACAATTCCGGCGGCTGCGCCCCAAAAACCGATTAAAATTGATTCGAGCGAAAACAGCAAAAAGATTTTCCCGCGTCCCATTCCCAACGCTTTTTGCAAACCGATTTCCTTTGTGCGTTCTAAAACTGCAATGACCAGCGTATTTATAATGCCGAAGGACGCGGCTAGAAGCGCGATAAACGCGAATAAATTCAAACCGATTTGCAAAATGGCAACTCCGTCATACGCTCTTTTCTGCTGGTCGGCAATCGAGTCGGCTGAAAATCCCAATTCATTAAGTTTGGTTTTGACCGCCGCGATTTTCTGCACTTCGCCCGTGTTTAATTGCAGTGATAAACTTGAAAATTGGTTAAACTCATCACTCTGCTGATTTTGGTCTTCATAAATCCGCTTTGCTGTTTCCGCATCCACAAACGTGCTAAAATTCGTTATCATTCCTTTTGTTAAAACGCCGACAATTCTCAGTTGCAGTGTTTTAATCTCAGCCGTTTTATCACTGACTTTGTAAGCGACGGTCGCCGTCTTGCCGATTACATTATTAAAATTTTCATCAAATGCTTTGGCGATATTGAGCGGAAGCATAATTTGATTTGCTCCGTCAATAGTTTTTCCCGCTTCGACTTTTTGCATAACTCCTTCGGACAACATATTAAGAAAAACCCGGTATTTTTTCGCGCCGTTCATCGAGACAAATTCGCCTTTCATCCAATATTGCGGCGTAATCGTTTTAACTTCGGGAATTTCATTTCGCAAGGCTTCGATCTGATCTTGAGAAAGCGTCATCGTGCTTTGGTTCATCCTTTTGCCGGCTTCGCCCTCGCTCTTTTCCTTATATTCGAAAGGTTCATCGGGATTTATTTGTTCGCCTTCACGTTCAATTTTTTTGCGAATAAAAAGCACATTGCCGCCTTCGGTGTTTTTTACCTCTTTATCTACATAATCACGCAAACCATCGCCCAATCCATTGGTCAAAACCAGCGTAAAAGAACCGACAAAAATCGCCATCACCGTCAAAAATGTCCGAAGTCTGGCGCGAAAAAGATTTCGATTAGCTATTTTTAATAAGTCCCAAAATTTCATACTAATGGATAATTGAAAACGAATAATTAATAATTTAATAAAATTTTTTAATTATCACTTATTAATTGTTCGTTATCAATTATTTTCCCGTCTTTCATCTCAACAATTCGCTCGCATTTAGCCGCCAAATCTTCGTCGTGTGTAACGACAATCAGCGTAATTCCCTTTTCCGCATTCAACCTGAAAAGCATATTTTCAATCGCCTCGCTCGTATTTGAATCGAGATTTCCCGTCGGTTCGTCGGCAAAAATAATCTGCGGATTGCCGACGAGCGCACGCGCAATGCAGACTCTCTGTTTTTCGCCGCCGGATAAATCCTTTGCGCGTTTTTGCTCCTTATCCTTTAACCCGACGGCTTCGAGCGCGTCCATTGCGTTTTGTGTCATCCGATACTGCGACGCGCCGCGAATCCGCATCGGCAACACGACATTTTCAAAAACGGTTTCCTGTCCGTTCAAAAAAAACTGCTGAAAAACAAACCCGAACTTTTCATTTCGCAGCAAATCGCGTTCTTTATCCGAAAGCGTCGAAACATCCGCGCCTTCAAACATCACGCTGCCCGAAGTCGGCGTATCAAGACACGCCAAAAGGTGCATCAAAGTTGATTTCCCGCTGCCCGATTTCCCAATAATCGCCGCACATTCGCCCGCTTTTATTTCGAGATTGACGTTCTTTAAAGCCTCGTAATCAACGCTGTCGCTCGTAAAAGTTTTTGATAAATTAATCGTTTCAAGCATATTTTGTTCACGAATATATCGGTCGCTTCGTCTTTTACGAAAAACTTTGCAAACTTTGTTGCAGAAATAATTTTTGAAGCCGCTTCGCAAAAGTAAAACCGAATCGAGCTTGTTTTTCTGCATTTGGGAATTTGGACAATAAATCCCGGATTTTTAAACTATAAGTTTGTGAAACTTTTTGACAAATCAAAAGAAATATAAATCATTACGTATCAGCGAATATAGTTTAATTCGGCGATGTTTAGTTTTACAAAAAACAGTTTTACCATTATTCTCATTTCAATTTTTTTGCAGAGTATTTTTTATTAGAAAATTACTGCACACACTCTTCTTCAAAATCGCGCTGAAATTATGATAAATTCAAATAATCCGGTTTAAACATTCAACCTGAACAAAGATTTAGGCGCGGGAACTGACGGACACGATTTTGGCTAAATTGAACAACTTTTGCCAATCGAAAATATCGGACAAATGCTGACGGCGGATTGTAACCCGATCATATATCGTCTGCCGACGGAATTGGCAAACGAACCGTCAATGCTGGATGATTATATTGATTTTTTCCGACAACACGGACTCAAACCCGACACGCCTTTGATCGTGTCCGAACACCGCTTTTCCGCTTTTTCCGCTCGTGCCGAAGTTGAAATAATTGCCTTGTGTTCGGCGGCAGTCGCATTGCCTTTGTGAACCGTACCTTCCCACAAAACCGGAATTGCGACATTTTTATATGCCACACTCAAACACAGAATATTGACCCAGACCGAACCGAACCTCCATTCCGTCCGGTCAAGAACTATCTTAAGTTTGCCGCCTGCTTTCGACAGTTTCAGATAATCAACCGAAACCTTATTCTCATTTCTCAAAAATCTCTGAATTTGCCGATTAACCGAACTTGATTCAATGTCCGTGTCAAAAGCATTGGCAATTTTCACTAAATTAGAGGTTCGCACCTTCAATAAAGCCGCAACAAATTGAGCAATAAACTTGATAGCGTGTCTTGAACCTTGTATATTTTCTTCCAACGCCTCTCGTAAAGCGTTACCAAAAGTTTGTTTTTTTCATTCATAACACAACGATTTTAACAAACTCCTTTTTACTGTCGTGTGATTAGAGTTAATTTAGATGAAAGGAAATTTAATTATCATCAGTTCTCCTTCGGGGGGCGGAAAAGGTACTTTGATAAAGGAAGTGTTAAAAACCGTACCCGCAATTGGTTATTCGGTTTCATTTACGACGCGGCAAATGCGTTCCGGCGAAGAAAACGGACGTGATTATTTTTTCGTCAGCAAAGAAAAATTCAAAGATTTGATTGAGCAGGGTGAATTTCTCGAATTCGCTGAAGTTCACGGCAATTTCTACGGCACATCAATTAAAAGAGTCAAAGCCGAAACTGAATTGGGACGCGATATTATTCTGGAAATTGACGTGCAGGGCGGGGCGAGCGTTCGCCGGTTGATGCCGGAAGCTGTCAGCATCTTTATCTTGCCGCCTTCTTATCAAGTTTTGGAGCGGCGTTTGACTGCTCGCGCTACCGAAAAACAAAAAGATTTAAATATTCGATTGCGGAACTCTTTCGGCGAAATATATCGCTATGCCGAATTTGAATATGTAGTTGTTAATGATGATGTTACAGCGGCGGCGGCAAAATTACAGACTATTATTTTGGCTGAAAGGTTAAAACGGATTAGACAAACTGAGGCGATTCAGGTTATTTTAGATAGTTTCGATGTTTCTATTTTAAACACCTTTGGAGATTAAAAATTTATTTATGGTTGAACCAACCGAACAACTTGTCGAAGAAATCACGGAAGAAAAGATCGCCAATCCTAAAATCACTTCCAAATATCGCAAGATAATTTTGGCGGCACAACGCAGCAAACAGCTTCAGCGCGGCGCAACCCCGCGCGTTGATATGGATCCGCGCAAAAGCAAATCTACACGAATTGCGATGCAGGAACTTGAAGACGATAAAATTGATTACGAATTAACGCCGGTCGCCGGAATTAACGAATCTCAGTAGTAATTTACAAAATACGGTGAGAATTTACGAAGTTTGAATTCATTCAAAAAGTTCGGTAGCTTCCTTATTTCCGTTCTTTTTCGACCAATCAAGTGATGTTTTTCCGTTTTCGTCTTTGATTGATTTGTCCGCGCTATTTTTCTATAAGTAATTTCACAAATTCCAGAAATTTATTATTTTCCGGTCAGAATTTTCAATTACGGCGGTCAAAGTGGTTTCGCCTTTCGTCTGCGGATTCATTCCGACTTGCAGAAATGCTTGAACGGCGGGCGCATCATCTTTTTTGACGGCACCGACTCAATCCTTTTCCGTAAAATTGTCAACGCGCTTTTTTAACCTGTCCGCGCCGTTTCCGGCGCGGTTTCGTCGGTAATAATACAGCCGGAAAATAAACTCTTAAAAGTTAAAACTAATATTTGTGTTCACGTCAAGATGCTGAAACTGTTGACATTTATTCAATAATTTGAATATCAATTTGCAAGGTTTCCGAACAGAAATGTTCTGTAAATGGGCGGCAAAATTTATATTTACTATTTACCGTTTTCAATCTATTATTGCATACGAGTTTCGACGGAGAATAATAATGTTTCAGAAAAAAATCATTTCACTTTTGCTGTCTATTTTATTGAACTTCTCGATTTTCGCGCAGACTGATTCAAAGTTTGAAAGCCCGAAAAACAATGTTTCGCCGGAAATTAAGGAAAAGGCTTTGGGTTTATTAGCCGGTTTGGCGCGTGAAGCCGAACAATTTTCTCTGCCGTCAAATAGAATTGACGCGCGTGTAAGTGTAGCGAATCTGCTTTGGGAAAAGGATGAAAAAGCGGCGCGAATCCTTTTTCAAAACGCAATTTCCGATCTAAACCTGCTGATCGGTCAAATTCCACCCGAAAATGCCGACCCCGACGAAGAGTATAATATGGAAAGAATAACGACGCTCGCCGATGTCGGCAAACTGCGGAGAGAACTTTTAATCTCGCTTGCCGCCCGCGATGCGAAGTTCGCGCTCGATGCTTTGCAATTTTTGAGCGTCAAAAATGATGAAGGCAAAAACATATTTGACGACGAAAATCTCGAAATAGAACTCGCCGCCCAAATTGCCGACAGCGATCCGAAACAAGCATACCAAATTGCTAAAAAAAATCTGGCAAGCGGACTCGGAAATAATTTGTTTGCAGCACTCGAAAGTCTTTACAAAAAAGATTCGGAACTCGGAACAAAACTCGCTCAGGACATTTTGAGCAAAATAAAAAGTAAAGATTCGATCATCAGTTCGCCGTTTGATAAATCGGTCGGCGCGAACTCGAATATAATGAAAGCAGACATTCTGAACACAACTTCAACAATTAATGTTTGGGAAATCCAATCATTTTTAGATACAATCAAAAAACTCAACAGTCAAGCCGCTAAAGACAAAAAACCGCCGGTTTTAAGTGAGAGTGAAATCAAGGAAGCGATTGATGTTCTCGCCCAAAAATATATCAAACAAGAATATCTGTCGGCTTATGAAGTTTCCAAAGTAATGCCTGAAATTACAAAATATTTTCCCGCGTCGGCGTTGGCGATTCGGCGCAAAATCGGTCAGTCGGAATCTTCAACGCTTAATAATTTGATAAAAAATCAGAATTTTCAAAACGAAGCGGAAGATAAATCCGCCGATGATATTTTGCAGATTATCGAAAATTCTCCCGCCGCTGAACGTGATAATTTGTATTTTCAAGCCGCCGAAACAGCTTTTAACAACGGCGAAATTGAAAAGGCTAACGTATTTCACGGCAAAATAAAAACGAAGCGCGAAAACGATTATCTCGAAAAAGTTATTGGCGACGCGATGCCTCTAACATTGGCGGCGAAAGGTGATTTGAGCCAAGTGCGAAAATCTCTGACAAAGTTAAAAACTCCCGAACAGCGCATCGAGATTTTAGCAGCTTTGGCGATGTCTCTCGCCAAAAAAGGCGATAAAAAAACCGCTACCGCGATTATTAACGAAGCCCGTTCGATTAATTCCGGCAGAATGAAAAATCGCCGAAATTTAAGTTCAGCTCTTCAAATGGCGCAATCTTACTCGTTTATCGAACCCGCGCAAGGGTTTGATATGCTGGAAGCGAACACACAGTTTTTTAACGAAATTATCAATGCGGCGATTTTGCTTGATGAATTTAACGAATCGGGAGCGGTGGAAAACGACGAATTACGGCTCGACGCGGTGCGCCGCGAATCTTTCCAAAATCTGCCGAACGGAGTTGAGTTGATTAAAAATTTGACCGCCGCCGATTTTGACCGCACAATAAATCTCGCCGAAAGATTTGCGCGTCCTGAAGTGCGTTTTTACGCCCGTTTTCGCATCGCCGACGCGCTTCTTAATCCAAAGTCGGAAGAAAATGAGAAATCAATGCAAACCGAATTAAACAATGAAGAAGGCGAATATTGAGCCGTAAATCGTCAATAAAAAGGAGTCTTTTAATGAATCGAAAATTATTTTTGCTTGCTTTATTTTGTCTGTGTATTACACAAATCAATTTTTCTCAAACTATCGCTTACGATGATAAAAATAAAGTTTCGCCTGAATTGCGAAAAGACGCGATAGTTTTTTTGCGCGAAACTTCCGCCGAAGTTAATAATTTGCGCTCCCTCGAAAATCGTATCAGCTTTTCGGCTGAACTCGCTTCACTAATGTGGTTTGAAGACGAAAAAGAAGCGCGGGCGATGTTTCAAGCCGCGATCAATGATTTCAGACAGCTTTTCGCAAACTATGACGCGCAAATAAATGCGGCGGGAATTACACCGAACGATGAGCGAATGTTTATGCCGGGCGCGGATGCAACTGCTCAATTGGCTAGAAAATTTATGAAAGCCATCTCCGTTCGTGAACAAATTGCGATGGCAATTGCCGAACA
>JBDTSO010000053.1:0-11629 GCA_039931085.1 Acidobacteriota bacterium
TAACAGGCGCAAGCGGTTTGGTTGGAGGCGAATTGGTTCCGACGTTGAAAGCCAAAGGACACGAAGTTTATAAACTTTCGCGCAGTGCGGCGAAAAATACCAATGAAATTCAGTGGGACGCTTATGAAGGTTTTACGGAATCGGAACAGGCGAAACTCGAAAACTTTGATGCGGTTGTCCATCTGGCGGGCGATAATGTCGGTGAAGGAAGTTGGACGGAAGAAAAAAAACGCAGCATCAAAGAAAGCCGCGTCCTCGGAACGCGAACTTTGGTTGACGCTTTTAGAAAAGTCGAGAATCCGCCGAAGATTTTTGTTTCCGCCTCCGCAATCGGATTTTATGGCAGTCGCGGCGATGAAGTTTTGACCGAAGACAGTGAACGTGGCGAAGGATTTTTCCCCGAAGTTTGCGCCGCGTGGGAAGCGGAATCAGAAAAAGCCGCAGATTTTGGTGCGCGAGTCGTAATGCCGCGCATCGGAATTGTTCTGGCAAAGGACGGCGGCGCATTAAAGGAAATGCTCACGCCATTCAAACTCGGTGTCGGCGGCACAATCGGCAGCGGCGAACAGTGGATGAGCTGGATTGCGCTTGACGATTTAATCAGAATTATTCATTTCGCGCTCGAAAACGAAGTTTTATTCGGCGCAGCCAATGCGACCGCGCCGAATCCTGTAAATAACGAAGAATTTACCGAAACGCTCGGCAAAGTTCTGCATCGTCCGACAATAATTCCGATTCCTAAATTCGGCATCAAACTTTTATTCGGCGAAAAAGGCGAAACACTTCTGCTCGAAGGCTGCCGCGTTTTGCCTGCAAAACTTGAAGAAATAGGTTTTGAATTTGAGTTTAAGAACTTGAAAGAAGCGTTGAAACACGCCTTAAATTAAAAACAAAAAGATAAAAATTTTTTAACCTTTATCCTTTATGAAGTTTTGGCTTTCAAAAAACTCTGAAATTCCCGTGCGTGAGCAATTGATTACGCAAATAACGCTCGGTATCGGCAGCGGAGATTTACCCGCAGGGGGAAAACTTCCAAGCACACGCGAAATTGCCCGACGATTTAAAATTCACGCAAACACTGTCGGTTTTGCTTATCAAATACTCAGCGAGCAAGGTTTAATCGAGTTTAGAAAAGGAAACGGTTTTTATGTTTGCGAATCTAAACAACAAAATAAGGGTAATGAAAAAAATCTTGATGCAATAATCGCTAATTTTTTTCAAACCGCGCAATTGCAAGGTTTTTCCGAAACCGAAATCCAAAACCGTCTGCAAAAACGGTTTAATATACAAACACCCGAACAAATTCTTGTAATCAAATCCGATGAAAATTTGCGCCGGATTCTGGTTGAAGAAATCAAACAGGTAACAAATTTACGGGTCATCGGCGCGAGTTTTGAAGAACTTGTCGAAAAATATCAAAATTCAAATGTAATTTTTGTGACGATGCACGATGAAAAAGACAAAATCGAAAGCATTTTATCTGCCGATAAAACCCGTTTTATTTTAATGCCGCGTTCCGTTTCAGATTCGATGAAAGGCAAAACCCGTCCGCAGCAAAATGATTTGATTGCGGTTGTTTCGGGTTGGGAACAATTTCTGCACTGGTCAAAGACAATTTTAGTTGCGGCAAATATCGAAAACGATTTGATTATTCTGCGTTCAACCGCCGATAAACAGTGGAAAAAAGGCTTGCAAAAAGTTTCTATGATAATTTGCGACTTTCTGACCGCAAAGGAATTCAAAAATGATAACAGAATTAGAGTATTTCGGTTGGTTGCTGATTCTTCACTGGATAAATTAAAAAATTTGCATATCAACAGAGTGAATTAGATTGATACATTTCCTTCAGAGGATTTTTGCTGTCAGTTTCGTAAAACACAGTAATTGTTTAATTTGAATTGTTTACGTTCGTTAAATTTCCATAGGCACAGTTATTGCTTACTATAAAACTAGGGAAGCACAAGCGACTTCTTAAGGGAGTGTTAAGGTGATTTTCAATGCCTATCTCAAATAAATAATTGCAAGTCCCAACATTTAACACACTCCTTTACGCAATCGTTTTTGCTTCTTTTATTTTAAATCATAAGGAGATTTTTTATGCAGGACGTTCAAAATATTCCGCCGCCGGACACAAGTTCAACGACGAGAGATGATGATTTCGGCAGTCATTCCGCAATACACATTGATTTAGACAACGAAGAAGTTGAAAAAACAAATGAGTCAATTCCTCTTCCGCCGGATCAGCAACCAGCCGCGCCGGTTGAAGAACCTCCAAATACGAAAAAAGCCCCCGTCGGGGAAGATAGCGATGAACCGAAACAAATCCTTTAAGAATTGAGCGAAAAACATAAATTTATGTTCTTCGCTTTTTCATTTTGACAAATCTCAAATAAATCCTCGAACTACAAACACTATAACTTGACAACAATTTCTTTTGTAACTAAGCTTGTTACAGTTATGGCAGCCAACAGTCAATTTGCAACAGCGGTTCACGTTTTAACGATTCTTGCTAAAAACAGCGAAGAGCGTGTGAAATCCGACTACATTGCCGGAAGCGTGAACACAAATCCGGTTGTCATTCGGCGATTGTTGAGCAGTCTTCAGGAAGCAAACTTAGTCGAATCACAAGTCGGCGTTGCAGGCGGGACATTTTTAGCCAAACGTCCGAAAGACATACGTTTATCCGAAATCTATAAAGCCGTTTCCTGTGGTGAAGTTTTTGCTCTGCATCCGAATAAGCCTGATGAAAATTGTCCGGTAGGGAAAAATATCGCAGCTATTTTATGTGCTTTGCAGAAAGAAATTGATAAAACGGTTGAAGAAAAACTAAATCAATATACACTGCGTGATTTAATAGAAAAAATAGAGGAAAATTAAAAAAATCACTTTTAACTGTATCAATAACTGTTACAAAATAATTGCTTGATATGGAAAAGGATATTTTTGAGAATGCGAGGCAGTTAGAACGCGAAAATTTTTTAAGTTATTTGGGAAAATAAAAATTATGAATACATTTTTGTCGTCTTGGTCGCCGCGCGTTTTGAGTATTTTGCGATTTATCGCCGGATTTTTGATTTTTTTTCACGGCAGTCAGAAACTTTTTAATTATCCGCCGAAAGAAGGATTCACAGCAGCGACAGGTTTAATTTTGGTGGCGGGAATTCTGGAATTTTTCGGCGGTCTTCTGCTTTTTCTCGGTTTGTTCACACGCATCGCAGCTTTTATTCTGTGCGGTATGTTGGCGGTCGCATACTTTATGGTTCACGCGCCCGGCGGATTTTTCCCAATCCTTAACAAGGGCGAACTCGCTGTAATTTATTGTTTTGTTTATCTTTATTTCGCTTTCGCCGGCGGCGGCGCGTGGAGTTTGGATAGATTAATTTGGAAACGTGATTGAAAGCAAACTTATGAAGAATTATATCGAAAAATCAATGACCTACGCCGAATACATAAAGTTGATTGACGATTTGTTACTTGAAGGAAAAACAACCGGATCGAATCAGTCGGAAGCGATGTTTAATTACGGCAAGTTGAATCGTCAGCGAATGCACCGGCTTGAAAAAACCGTGAAATTAGATGAATCGGTCATCGAAGAAGCGCGAGGAAACACGCGCAAGATGACTTGGCTGATTATTACCGAAGGCTGGTGCGGCGACGCGGCGCAGAATATTCCGACGATTGAAAAAATTGCGGCGGAAAGCGAAAACATCGAAACGCGCTATGTTTTGCGCGATGAAAATTTAGAATTGATGGATGCTCATTTAACCAACGATGCACGTTCGATTCCGAAACTGATCGCGCTCGACGCGGAAACGCTCGAAGAAATCGGAACTTGGGGTCCGCGTCCGCAAACGGCGATGGATTATTTTTATGAGATGCGAGATCAAGGCTTGGAAAAGCCGGAAATGATGGAAAATATGCAGCGTTGGTATTTGGCTAATAAAGAACGATCAATTCAGATGGAATTTAAGGAATTGTTAGAAAATTGGTCGGACAAAAAGAAAGTCTCAGCGACGGGGAAATAGCTGAGAAGCCTTTTGGAAACTTGAAAAAAGTCGCTATCGGCGACAAACATTACAACTTGGCGAGAATCGCTAGAATGCTAACAAATCAGCCATTCTGACGCTGAAAGCATCGAACAAGTTCAACAATCGCTCGTTGCTTGTCTGCAACGAGCGATTGAACAATTTTTTTTCGGTGTAGCGATTCTCGCCAGCCTGTAATGTCAGTCATATTCGATGACAAAACAATAATTTGCAAGTTTTCAAACAGATTCAGAGAAAGATTTGTCCGCGAAATAAAGCGAAAAACCTGAAAATTAAAACCTGTCTTCTTTTCGGGTTTTTTGCTTTTTATTTCGCGGACAATGCAAAAATTATGAAAGTTTACGAAATAAATGAATTCGGCATTGATAATCTGACTTTGGTCGAACGCAGCGAACCTGCGCCACAGGCAAATGAAGTGAAAGTGAAATTTCACGCCGCGTCTTTGAATTACCGCGATTTGATGATGGTCAAAGGCGCCTATAATCCAAAATTAAAAATGCCGCTCGTGCCTCTTTCGGACGGCGCGGGCGAAGTTGTCGAAATTGGCGAATCGGTAACGAAATTCAAAGTCGGCGACCGCGTTACGCCGATTTTTATGCAGGGTTGGATTGACGGCGCGATTGATTATTCAAAAAAGAAAACGGCTTTGGGCGGCGATTTGGACGGCTGTTTGCGCGAGTTCGGCACGTTTGACGAAAACGGTTTGGTTTGCATTCCCGAACATTTTTCTTACGAAGAAGCGGCGACGCTGCCGTGCGCGGCGGTTACAGCCTACAACGCTCTTTTTGAATCGGGACGAATGAAATCCGACGATTCGATTTTGCTGCAAGGCACGGGTGGCGTTTCGATTTTCGCTTTGCAATTGGCGAGCGTTTTGGGAACAAAAATAATTATCACATCTTCGAGCGACGAAAAATTACAAAAAGCCAAAGAACTCGGCGCGGACGAATTGATAAATTACAAAGAGCGCGAAGATTGGGACAAAGCGGTTTTAGAATTGACCGAAAAACGCGGCGTTGACCACATTGTCGAAGTCGGCGGCGCGGGAACGATGCAGAAATCTATAAACGCCGTAAAAATGGGCGGACATATCGCCGTTATCGGCGTTCTATCGGGCGCGGGCGAGATAAATCCGGTTGCGATTTTGATGAAAGTCGTCAGAATGCAGGGAATTTTCGTCGGTTCGCGGCAGATGTTTGAAGATTTGAATCGTCTGCTTTGTCAATATGTCCACATCAAGCCGATGATTGATAAAACTTTTGGATTTGACGAAGTAAAAGACGCATTCAAATATATGGAAAGCGGCACACACTTCGGCAAAATTGTCGTCAAAATCAGTTAAAAATTGAAAAAAAGGGAAAAATTATGAGTGAACCGAGAGAACCGAAAAAGTTAATAAAACCTGAAAATTGGGAAGAATTTTTGAAAGAATTTTCCGGGAGAAACAAAAACCGGCGAGCGCGTTTCGATGTTTTCAGAAGCAGCGGCAAGACTGAAGAAGAAGCACAGGAATTACGGCTTGAAGAAGTTGTTTTACGGCGAAACGGCGAACGTGAAAATGTTGAAATCACTCGCGTTGACCATACCGAAACCGAAGTCGAACGATCCAAAGAAACAGTTACAAATGTGCGCGGAATTGCCGTTCAATATGACGTTGACGGAAGCGAAGACGCGCTGGAAATTACCGATGACCAAAACACTTTGATAATGCTGAGAATGGAATCGAAGGTTGACGGAGCTTCATAAAAATTATGGAATTTATTTCCGCGCAAATTCAGAGTTACGCCGAAAAACATACTTCAGGCGAGAGCGAAATTTTAACCGAACTTCGACGCAAAACTTTTGAGACGCGAAACGATAAATCAATGCTTTCGGGCTTTTATCAAGGTCGTCTGCTAGCGATGTTCAGCAAAATGATTGCGCCGCGAAGGATTCTGGAAATCGGAACTTATATGGGTTATTCGGCGCTTTGTCTGGCGGAAGGTTTGAGCGACGACGGCAAAATTATCACGCTCGATATGCAGCCGGAAACGCACGCGATTGCGAAAAGTTTTTGGGCGAAAAGTGATTTCGGCGACAAAATTGACGGACGTTTGGGCGACGCGACGGAAATAATTCCGATGTTGAACGAATCTTTTGATCTCGTTTTTATTGATGCCGACAAACCGAATTACGCAAATTATTACGATTTGGTTTTCCCGAAAATGCGCGTCGGCGGTTTGATAATCGCCGACAATGTTTTGTGGAGCGGCGAAGTTTTAAAGGTCGAAAACGGTGAAACCGACGACGAAAGCACGATTGCTTTGTACGAATATAACAAGAAAATAAACGCGGACAAGCGGGTTTCAAATATTTTATTTGCCGTGCGCGACGGTTTGATGATTGTGCGAAAGGAAAGTGAATAGACGTTTTTGCGGGAAATTAGAATGAATTCACTAGACGTAAAATATCTCATAAATGCGGCTAAAATCTGTATTTTAGCCGCGATTGTCGGTCTTTCGTTTTCTATCGCGCACAGTTCTTTGGGCGCGAATCCGCAAATGTCTTTGGCGATTACGTTTGATTTGGCGGTAACTTTGCCGCTTTTGTATCTGCTTTTTTTCAGAAAATCCGCCGTTTCAAAATTAACCGTGATTCCGCTGTTCGTTTTCGGGTTGATTTTCGCTTCCCTCATTTTGCCGGAAAGCAATTTTCTATTAAACACTTTGACGATAACGGTTTTGCCCGCGCTCGAATTATTTGGTGTGGGTTACGCTTTTTTTATTATTTGGAAAGCGCGGAAAAGTTATCAATTGTTGGGCGAAAACGATTTTGACACGATGGAAAACTTGCGCGAAACGCTCTGTCGGGAATTTTCGGCGCAGTTAATCGGCGGTGCTTTGGCATTTGAAATGTCAGGTTTTTATTACGCATTTTTCAGTTGGAGAAAAATTCGCGGCACAGATTTTTTTACTTATCACAAAAATAACGGCGTTGTGGCTTTGCTCGCGGTAATTATTTTTCTTGTAGCAGTCGAAACGCTGATTCTGCATTTTATAGTCGCCGGTTGGAGTCCGGCGACGGCTTGGATTTTAACGATTTTCAGCGCGTATTTTATTTTTCAACTTTTCGCGCACGGCAAAGCGATTTATCTGCGCCCGATAAGATTTACGAGCAATAAAATTCTCATTCGCTGCGGATTGTTCGGAGATACAAAAATTAATTTGAAGGATATTGAAAAAGTTGAACTTATTAATCAATCTTTTGCAGTTCAAAAAGGAGAAATAAATTTTACGCCGTTAGGAAAATTTACACAGCCGAATGTAAAAATAGTTTTGCGGAGAAAAGCAGTTCTTAACGGATTTTACGGCTTTAATAAAAATTTTAAGATTATTTATTTGGCGATTGACGAAATTGAAAAATTTAAAGAGAAAGTTGAGGTAAAAACAAAAATTATGGTAAATGAAATTTATGAAATTCCCGTGAAAACGATTGACGGTGAAGAAACAAATTTAGGTGAATATAAAGATAAAGTTTTGTTGGTTGTTAATGTCGCGTCAAAATGCGGATTAACGCCGCAATATGAAGATTTGCAGAAACTTTACGGCGAATATCACGATGAAGGTTTTGAGGTTTTGGGCTTTCCCGCCAACAATTTTATGGGACAAGAACCGGGAACGGAACAGGAGATTAAGGATTTTTGCGACGCGAATTACAATGTAAAATTTCCGCTTTTCTCAAAAATTTCCGTCAAAGGCGACGATCAACACGAACTTTATAAATATCTGACCGAAAACAAACCCGAAACCGATGTCAACGACGGCGAATTTGAAGAAAAATTAAAAGGTTACGGTTCGACGCGCTCAAAGCCGAGTGAAGTTTTATGGAATTTTGAAAAATTTTTAATCGGCAAAAACGGCGAAATTGCGGCGCGTTTTGCGCCCGACGTAACGGCGGAAGATTCGCGTTTGGTTGAGAAAATCAAAGACGAACTAAGCAAATAAGGTTAGTGAATTAAAAAGATAATGCTGAAAAAAATCACCGCCGAGGCGCAGAGAAAACTCAGCAAAACTCTGCGTCACCTTTGCGCCTCGGCGGTGAAATAATTACTTTTAGTTCACCGCCCAAATAATAACGACACAAAACGAAAAACAGGAGAAAAATGAGCGAAAAACAAAACGAAAAAGTTTGGTTTATTACAGGAAGTTCAAGCGGTTTCGGGCGCGAATTGGCGGAACAAGCGTTGGAAAAAGGTTGTAAAGTTGTGGCAACGGCGCGGAAGATTGAAACGATTGAAGATTTGGTCGAAAAATATCCGCAAAATGCGCGGGCGATTCGGCTTGATGTAACCGATGCCGACGAAACAAAAGCGGCGATTGAACAGGCGATTAAAGAATTCGGCAGAATAGATGTTTTGGTCAATAACGCCGGTTACGGTTTGGGCGGCGGAATCGAAGAGCCGAGCGAAGAGCAGATTCGGCAGCAGTTTGAAACAAATGTTTTCGGCGCGATTGGTGTGATGCGAGCCGTTTTGCCGTCTATGCGCGAACAAAAAAGCGGACATATTCTTAATATTTCTTCGATTGGCGGATTTCGTTCGGGTCCGTCGGTCGGTTATTACACGGCGACAAAATTCGCGCTCGAAGCACTTTCCGAATCGTTGGCGGGCGAAGTCGAGCATCTTGGAATAAAAGTTACGATTGTCGAGCCGGGCGGTTTTCGCACCGATTTTGCGGGACGTTCGTTTGTTTTACCGGAAAATCGCATTGCCGACTATGTTACGTCGGAAAGACTCGACAAGATGAGCGAATATGACGGAAATCAGCCGGGCGATCCGAAAAAAGCGTGTGCCGCGATGATTCAGGTTGTCGAAACCGAAAATCCGCCGCTGCGTTTGCCGCTCGGCGCGGATGCGGTCAAAGGAATGGAAGAAAAAATAGAATCAGTTAAACAAAATATTGACGAATGGCGCGAAGTTGCCGTCAATACGGCAGTTGACGAGAGCAACAGCGTCGGGAAATAAAAAATGGAAAAGAGAAAATTTGGCAAAACGGATATGGAATTTTCTGTGCTTGGCTTCGGCGGCGCGGAAATTGGTTACAACTCAAGTCAAACGCAGGCGGAAGTTGATGAATTATTGAATTCTGCATTGGACGCGGGGTTAAATATCATTGACACGGCGGCGGCTTATAAAACGAGCGAAGAATTGATCGGGAACGCGGTCGGCAAGCGGCGCAAGGATTTTTATTTGCTGACAAAATGCGGCGCGTTGGAAGCGTTTACAAAATCTGACTGGTCGAAAAAAGGAATTTTGGAAACGATTGAAACGTCTCTGAGAAATTTGAAAACCGACTATCTCGACATCGCACAACTGCATTCGTGCGACAGCGAAACATTAAAACGCGGCGATGCCATCGAAGGTTTGCAGCGCGCCATCGAAAAAGGTTACACGAGATTTATCGGCTATTCGGGCGATAACGAAGACGCGCAAACCGCGCTCGAAATGGACGTTTTTGACGCACTGCAAACCTCGGTTTCCGTCGCCGATCAAGCAGCGATTGACGGCAATATCAAACTCGCCAAAGAGAAAAATATCGGTGTCATCGCCAAACGTCCGATTGCGAATGCGGTTTGGCGGCACTCGTCAAAACCTGATGAATCTTATCATCACGAATACTGGGATCGAATCCAGAAATTGAAATACGATTTTACGAACAAAAGTTTAGAAGAAGCGACGGCGACGGCACTGCGTTTCACGCTTTCGATTCCGGGAATTGACACGATGATCGTCGGCACGACCAAACCGGGACGCTGGAGCGAAAATGCGAAATATATTGCGGAAGGAAATCTATCGAGCGAAGAATTTGAAGCGATTAGGGACAGATGGCGCGAAGTTGGCGGTGCAGATTGGAAACAGATGACTTGAGGAAATTAGCCACGAACGAACACGAAAAAGGCACGAAATAAGAGAAGAAATTTAACCACAGATGAACACGGATAAACCCAGATTTTTTAAAGCGGATAAGAAAGATTTTCAAATTATTTTTTTGGATTTATCTCTCTTACATATGTGTTTATCTGTGAAAATCTGCGGCAAAAACTCTTTTCTTAATTTCGTGCCTTTTTCGTGTCTGTTCGTGGCAAAAAATCTTTGAGCAAGTGAATTTATGAGTAAATTATTCGAGAAATATAAATTGAAAAACGTCGAATTTCGTAATCGCATCTGGGTTTCGCCGATGTGTCAGTATTCGAGCGTGGACGGTTTGCCGACTGATTGGCATTTGGTGCATTTGGGCAGTCGGGCAGTCGGCGGCGCAGGTTTGGTGATTCAGGAAGCAACGGCGGTTTCTCCCGAAGGTAGAATTTCGCCGTCGGATGCGGGAATTTGGTCGGACGCGCACGGCGAAGCGTATAAAAGAATTACGAAATTTATCAAAGATCAAGGCGCGGTTGCAGGGATTCAATTAGCGCACGCCGGACGAAAAGCGTCAATGGGCGAATCTTGGAATGGCGGAAAAAAAGTCGAGATAGACGGCGGCGGTTGGGAAACTGTCGCGCCGTCAGCGGAGAAGTTTGCCGAAGATTATACGTTGCCGCGTGAGATGTCGAAAAAGGACATTGAACAGGCGACGAATGATTTTGTCGCGGCGGCAAAACGCTCTTTGGATGCAGGTTTTGAAGTCATCGAAATTCACGCCGCGCACGGTTATTTGTTTCACGAATTTTTGTCGCCTTTGTCGAATAAACGCACCGACGAATACGGCGGAAGTCTGGAAAATCGGATGCGTTTTCTGCTTGAAACGTCTGAAAAAGTGCGCGAAGTTGTTCCCGAAAATCTGCCCGTTTTTGTCCGAATTTCGGCGACCGATTGGACGGAAAACGGTTGGGATTTGGCGCAGTCGGTCGAACTTTGCAAACAGTTGAAAGAAATCGGAATTGACTTAATTGATGTTTCAACGGGCGGCAATGTGCCAGACGCGAAAATTCCCGTCGCGCCGAATTATCAAGTTTCGTTCGCGGCGGAAATTCGCAAACAAGCTGAAATTCCGACGGGCGCGGTCGGGATGATTACGGACGCAAAACAGGCGGAAGAAATTTTGCAAAAAGGCGAAGCCGACGCGATTTTGATGGCGCGTGAATTTTTGCGCGAGCCTTATTTAGTCTTCGGCGCGGCGAAAGAATTGGGCGCGGAAATTGATTATGTGCCGAAGCAATACGGTCGTGCGATTGATTTGCGAAAAGCCAAAAGCGCGTAGGAAATTAGCCACAAACAGACAAGCAAAAGACACGAAAAAGAAAAGAAATATTAACCACAGATGGACACTGATAAACACAGATTTTTAAGAGATAAGAAAGATAAATTATTTTTGTTTTATCAGATTCTTATCTGTGTTTATCGGTGTCCATCTGTGGCTAAAAAAATCTTTTTCGTGAATTTTCGTGTTTGTTCGTGACTAATAACAAGGGGAAATTATGAGCAGTATTACAAAAATTCCATTTTCTGTTTTAGATTTATCGCCTGTTTTTGAAGGCGAAAAGGCAGGTGATGCGTTGCGGAGAACTTTGAGTTTGGCGCAATACGTTGAAAAGTTGGGGTATAAAAG
>JBDTSO010000054.1:0-11341 GCA_039931085.1 Acidobacteriota bacterium
CAGAGTTTCGAGATGCCGTTTCCACATATTATCTTTGACGGCGACAATCAGATGTTTTTTAAAGAGTCGAAACGGAACGGCGTGTTTTCGCAAAGATTCGCCCGCGATTTTGCGCCACGCCGCCAGCGTAACGGCTTCACGCAATTCTTCGTTGTCGTCAAATTCCTTTAATAATTTCGGCAGTGCGCGAAAAAGTTCGTCCATAACTCATTTACCATTTGTCATTTATCATTTATTATCTGAAACAAACTAATGGTAAATGGTAAATGGTAAATGTTCAATGATAAATCTTCCAAAATTGATATTGGCTTCTGGCAGTCCGCGACGGGCGGAAATTTTAACGTCAGTCGGCTGGGAATTTGAAAAGCGAGTCGCCGACATTGACGAAACCGAACTTACAAATGAGAAACCGGACGATTATGTGCAGAGATTGGCGCGGGAGAAAGCTGAAAAAGTCGCTGAAAATTATAAAAATGCGCTGGTTTTAGGCGCGGACACGATTGTTGTAATTGATAATAAAATTATCGGCAAACCGAAAAATTTAGACGACGCGCGACGAATGCTGCGGATGCTGTCGGGAAATTGGCACGAAGTTTTGACGGGAATTGCAATTGTTAAAGTTTCTGAAAATGAAAACGAAATGCAAACAAATCTGCAAAAAACGCAGGTGAAATTCGCCGAACTTTCCGACGCGGAAATTAAATTTTTGGTTGAAAAAGGCGAACCGCTCGACAAAGCCGGTGCGTATGCCGTGCAAGCGCAAGCTGCTTTGTTTATTGAAGAAATCAAGGGCGATTACTGGAACGTCGTTGGTTTGCCGATAAATTTGGTTTATCAAGCAATAAATTCCTTCGGGCAAAAAGAAACAGGATAGAAAAGTCTATCCTGTTTCGCTGTTTTTGGTTTACAAAAATTCTACAAAATCTTATCAACTTCCTGTGAAATCTTCACGGAAATATCGTTATTAGGATCAGCATTGATGCCGTTAAAAGTGCTTGCCACTTTGCCGTCTTTGTCCAAAATTACGAATGAAGGCAACTGGTCAATCTTAAAACTTTTTAGTGAAACAGCACCATCCGAATCACGCAAAACTGAAACGGTTAATTTATTGGTCGTGGCAAATTTGCGAAGGTCGTCGTCGCTCGCGTAATTCTTTGATTTCGGCGAAGCGGAATCGGCGGAAATAAAATAAAACACCACGTCCTTTCCGGCGTATTTCTTGGAAAGTTTGTTAATAGAAACAGCTTGTTGATTGGAAAGCGGCAGCCATTGTGCGCCGATTGCAAGGACGACAACTTTACCTTTTTGCGCTTCCAAATCAATTTTTTGCCCCTCAATTGATGTGAAACTGATGTTTTGTGCGGAAGCCATCAGCGAAAATGCAAAAATAAAAGTTAAAGCTGCTAAAAATAATCTAATGTTTTTCATAATTTTCCTCGCCAAATAACTGGCAATTCATAAAGTTAGATGCAGATTTTATACAATTTTACTGCTTACGATTGAGAATTACGTTGTCAATCAAGCGGACTTTTCCAAACCATACGGCAACCGCAACTAAAACGGCGTTTTCACCGATTTTTTTAACGGGCTCGAGCGTTTCATTATCAACTACGGCGACATAATCAATCTGTGCAAGCGGTTCGCTTTGAATCGTTTGACGAACTTTTTCGGCAATCGTTACGGCATTTCGTTCGCCGTTTTTTTCGAGAATTTTGACTTCCTGCAACGCTCTGTAAATTATTGACGCTTTTTGTCTTTCCACATCGCTCAAACGGGCATTGCGCGAAGACATCGCTAAACCGGATTCTTCGCGGACAATCGGCGCGACAATAATTTCTGTGTCGAAGCCTAAATCTTGTGTAAGCCGTTTGATAATTGCAGCTTGCTGTACATCTTTCTGTCCGAAAAACGCAAAATCAGGGCGAATCGTGTTAAATAAAATTGTAACAACAGTCGCCACTCCGCGAAAGTGTCCGGGACGCGACGCACCTTCCAAAGTTTCGGTTAAATTCTCAACATAAACGTAAGTTGAAAATTTTTCGCCGTAAATTTCCTGTGTGTCGGGCGCGAAAATATAATCAACGTGATAATTCGTCAAAAGCGCGGCATCGGCGGTCAAATCACGCGGATATTTGTCAAAGTCCGATTGCTCGTTAAACTGCATTGGATTGACAAAAATCGAAACAATCACCACGTCGGACATCTGCCGCGCCTGACCAATCAGCGCGAGATGACCTTCGTGCAGTGCGCCCATTGTCGGCACAAAACCGAGCGTTTTATTTTCACGTCTTAACTTTCGCGCCAATGATGCCATTCTTTGACGACGGT
The DNA here is from genome assembly GCA_039931085.1 of Acidobacteriota bacterium. Lineage (GTDB taxonomy): Bacteria > Acidobacteriota > Blastocatellia > Pyrinomonadales > Pyrinomonadaceae. The sequence goes on from JBDTSO010000054.1 coordinate 2,329, forward strand.
TGATTATTTCCATTCTCTAAAAATCAGTGTCTTTAATATCTTTAAGATCAAAATCTTTCGGCAAACCGTAAGATTCTTTATCATTCGGATAATTGTTATTTTTTACGTCTTCCATCCAATTCTGAACGGCTTCAGTCATCACTTTGCGGATGTTGGCATATTGACGAACAAAACGCGGAAGTCTGCCAAAACTCATTCCGATCATATCGTGCGTAACTAAAACTTGAATGTCGCAATCAGTTCCAGCACCGATTCCAACGGTTGGAATTGAAATGCTTTCAGTGATAATTTTGGCGATTTCACGCGGAACAAGTTCTAAAACAACCGCAAACGCTCCCGCATCTTCGAGCATTTTAGCATCTTCAATTAAGCGTTGCGCGTCTTCGGAAGTTTTGCCCTGTACCGCATATCCGCCGAGTTTGTGAACCGATTGCGGCGTTAAACCGATATGTCCCATCACGGGAATTTCTTCATCTACAAGTCGTTTGACGAGTTTGACGCGGCTGCGTCCGCCTTCGAGTTTAACGGCTTCCGCGCCGCCTTCTTTCATCAATTTTAAGGCGTTTCGCACACTTTCATCGGCGTTGATATGATAAGTTCCGTAAGGCATATCGGCAACCAGCAAAGCGCGGCTCGCGCCGCGTTTGACGGCTTTTAAGGCGGACAAAATTTCATCCAACGTAACGGGAATCGTGTTTCCGTAACCGTGAATAACATTGCCGATGCTGTCGCCGACCAAAATAATATCAACGCCCGCTTCGTCAACAATTCGCGCCGTCGGATAATCATAAGCCGTCAGACAAACAAGTTTTTCACCATTTTCCTTCGCCGCTTTTAGTGCGGGAACATAAACCTTTTCGGGTTTGTCGGGTTTTAAATATGCCATAATTTTTAGTCTGAGAAGTTTAGAAAGTCCGGGAAGTTTAGGAATTAAATCCTCTTCTTTGACTTTCCAGACTTTCCAGACTTCCCAGACTTTTCTGATTAGGATTCCAACGTCTTACTTCTGAATCGTCCTCGACGTTTTCTAATATTTCCTGAATAGTTTTTGACAACACCGGATGAACAACGTGCGGCGCGATTTCAGCCAGCGACACCAGAACAAATCGGCGATCGTGCAGACGTGGATGCGGCAGAGTTAAAAACTCGGTTTCAGATTCGACATCACCGAAAAGCAGTAAATCCAAATCAACTGTACGCGGCTTTTTAAGTTTTTTATTACGCCGACCGAGCAGATATTCGATTCGCAGCATTCGCGCCATCATTTGCGAAGGTGAAACACCGGTAACGCGAATTTCCGCAACCATATTCAGATACGGCGCGTGATTTTCTACTCCGACTGCCTCGGTTTCATAAATGGCGGAAAGTTTAGAAACGATAAAACTCGCTTCCAGCAAGCCGCGCACGGCAAGCAAAAGATTGCCGGCTCTGTCGCCCAAATTTGAGCCGAGACCGATGTATGCTGTAATGACTTCGGTTTCCACTTATTAAACTTTCTTAAGATTGAACGAGAATAAGTTTGCGAGAAAAAACGATAATTCGCAAATCTGATTTAGTATTTTACACTTTCTTTTACTTTTTTGCAGTGAAATGTTTCAATAGAGGTAGTTGAAAATTCCAGCAATAAGTTTTACAGAACTTATTCGGGCGGAAGAAGCGCGTGTTCCGTCTTGACAAAAATTATCACGTCGAAACCGATGCCGAGAAGAAAATTTCGCAACAGCCAACGGTTTGAATCGTCAAACGACCGATCTTTCCAAGAATACATTACCAACCAACCCGCTCCTCAAACTTCGCGGACGGAACTGCTGCGGCTGATTCGCGGCGGCGAAGACACATATCTCGAACTCAAAGTAAAACTTTCAAATTCCGATAAAATCGCCAAAGGAATCGTCGCGCTTGCCAACACAAACGGCGGTACGATGGTTTTCGGCGTAACCGACCAACTGCGAATTGAAGGTGTCAGAAACGCCGAAAGTGTGCAGGAAGAATTAGCGCGAATCTGCCGCGAAGAAATTTATCCGCCGATTTTGCCGCTGCTCGATTGTATTTCTTTTGACAACGCCAGAAGAATCGTCGTTCTCGACATCGAAGGCAAACGCCGTCCGTATCGAACGCGCGAAGGCAGATTCTACCTGCGTTTCGGCTCGGAAAAAAGGGAAGTCGCCCGCGAAGAATTATCCGTTTGGCTCGATGAAATCCGCCCGCTCGTCTATGAAAATATCCCGCTGCAAAATGTCCGCGAAGAAGATTTTGACGACGCGCTTTTGTGGAGTTTTGCCAATGCGTTTGACGATGAACTTTTGAATAAAAATCTATACAAAACGAGCGATTTTTTGAAAAAAGATTTGCTGCTGGCAGTCGGCGGCACGGACGAATTTATGCCGACGATTGCCGCTGTTTTATTGTTCGGGAAAAATGAAAAAGTCGCTGAACTCGTTCCGCAGTCAAAAGTAACGGTGGCGCGTTACAGCGGCGAAAACGGCAACGCGCAGATGGTCGAAAAAATAGAACTCGGCGGAAATCTGTTGTCGCTTTATGAATCCGTCCTGAAATTTATCAAACGCTATGGCGATTTATCGCGCGACAAGCCGAAAAAATCTCCGGCAAATAAAAAAACGCCGATTCAGGCGCGGCGTAATTATCATATTTATTCAGTTTTAGAAGCGACGGCAAACGCTTTGATTCATCGTGATTTGGCTTTGCGCGACATTCCGACTCGCGTTTTAATTTACGATAATGCCATCGAAATCATCAATCCGCGTCGCACAAGCGGTTTTGTTCCGCCGGCTTCGCGGGCGATTCGCTTCGGCATCACGCAACGTCTTAATCCGCAAATTGCCGCTATTTTTACCAAACGCGAATACGGAACAAACGTGCCGAAAGGCGGTCTGCCGATGCTTCTGCGTCAATCACGTCTTTTTTCAGGACAACGGGTTGAAATTTATACTTCAAATGATGAGTTTAAATTAAAAATTCACGGCGTTTGAAAAATGAAAATCAGTTGATTTTTTCCATTCTTATTTCAATTGTTTCAGGACTGAAATCCTGTCCGTGCGCCCAACAAATCGTTCCATATTCTAATTTTGCGTTTTTGAAATAATTGTAATCTTTTAATTCAGTGAAAATACCTTTGTCCAAATAAGGTTTAATGCAAAAGATTCCCGACTTGCCGTTAGAAAGAACAATTTTGATTTTATAATCCGAAAGAATTTCAAATTCGGTTACGTCTGGAATCATATTTACCTTAACGGGTCAATTTTGAAAGGCGCATTTCCTTCAATGCCAAGCGACCAATTTGCCATTAATTCGTCTTTGTGAATTTCAATCCAAGCCTGAACCAATTTAAGTTGTCGGTTTGGAAAATTCCGGCAAGAATTTCGCCCGTTTCAATCGCAATCGAAGCGTTATATTCTGAATACCTGATATGAATATGCGGTAAATTGTGTCTGTCATTATCGGAAAAATAAAGCTGGACGATAATGCCGTATAACATCGAAATAACGGGCATAAAATTATTTCTTTTCTTCTTTCGGTGTCGTGTAAAACGGGCGATGCTGGACTTCAAATTGTTTGTCGTCATAAACGCCGTCGCCGTTCACGTCAACTTTGACATCTAGTTTATATTTTTTGCCCGGTTCGCGTTTTTCGCCCACATCGTAAGCAATGCTGTATTGATTTCGCAGCAGAGCGTTGATTGATTGCAGATAGCTCGGCAATTCACCTTCAAAGGTCATCGGGTAATGTTTTCCGCCGGATTCTTTGGCAAATGTATTCATCGCATTTTGCGCCTGTAAAAATGTTAATCTGCCGGGCGTTCCGTCAATGCCGTCGGTGGCGGGAAGACGGCTTTCGTATTTTTTGTAAAATAGATTTCCAGTGCTGATAATATAAATCGGAATTCCGGCATTTTGAATGATTTTTCTCACTTCGTCGTAATTCGTTTTGCTGAAAGTATCAATACCGGAGGCGACCAGAATTATAGCGCGGCGTTTTGCCTGAACATTAACCATTCCGCCGTATTGAGCGGTTGATTCTTTGGAATCTTCTAAAACTACCGAATCGCCTTTGCCGCCGACGAGCGCAAACTTGATGGCATCAAACAAATTATTTTCCCGAAAAGCCGGACTGTTGCGAAGCAGAATATCAACGGTTTGACGCAGACGGTTCGGATCGTTTGTAAAATCCGTAATCGGAGTCGGGCGAATATCGAAAGCGATAACCGAAGCATAATCGTCGGGAGCTTTGATAAATTTTGAGAGAAAATAAGCGACCGGACGAACGACTTCGAGTTTTCCCGAACTAAAACCGCCGTCATAGCCGAAAAGTTCCGACCATTTGCTGTATTCGACAACTAATGTAACGGTTATCGGAGCTTCCGGCGTGGCAAAATTTGTTATGTCCTGCTTCACTCCGTTTTCAAAGACGGCAAAATTTTCTTTTTTCAAGCCGGTAATTATTTGTCCGGTTTTTTTGTTATAAACAACCGCGTCAACATTAACGACGTTGGTTTTGATTTCTATAACTTCGTCGCTGACGACGGCATTTTTTTCTTCTTCTTTTTGTCGTTGAATTTCCTGTTCTTTTTTGAGTTCTTCTTCGGTTTTCGGAACGGGACGCTGATTTTTTTTCTGATTGCCCGGAGAAACATCAGGTTTTTGCGGACGCGACTGCGCTAAGGAATTGTAATTAAATGTCAGGAAAAGCGCGATGGCTAGAACTAACAGATTCGGAAAACGAAACGACGAAACGGTTTTCATAAATTTTGCCTCATAAAAAGTTAAAAAATCTTTTTCCTTTAGATACCGATTCTCTGCTTTTAGTTGGAAGAAATCAAGTAAAATGTAAAAAGGCGATAGTAAAAAGTAAAGAAATTCGTCCTCACTTTTTACTTTCGCCTTTTTGCTTTTTTATTTCCCGATTTCAGGAAAAATTTCGACTTTCACGTCGAACGCGCCAGTGTTATCGTCGAGTTTCCCTTCATTAACGCCTAAAAATAACGCGCCGTCGCGCGAGGCGACAAATTCAATCGAATCGCCAACGTAAATAAAATCATTGTTATCGTCGCCAATTACCGCGATTAACCCGCCGGTTGGTTTATTTTTCATTAACTTGTTGGTGTCGGGAAGACCGGGCGTTCCGCCGGGAGTCGCAGAACGCCCGCTGCCCAGAGAAACGATGCCGCTGCCCGTAATTTTAATTCTCTGACCCTGCTGCACAACCCAACCGGAATTTGTCCAGCCGTTTGAAGTATTGTCCGCCGAAACTTTGACGTTAATCGTAATCGGTTTCGGCGTAACCTGCGATGTATTCGGCGGAGTTGAATCTGTCGGCGGAGTTGAAATTGTCGTGTTCGTTTTCGGGGAAGAAGTTTGCGGATTGGTATTTTTGCTGGTTTGCCCGACCGTGATTATCGTATTGTTTTCGTTATTCGGAGTGTCAGTAGGAATTTTGCCGGATACTTTAACATTGTCAGTCGGTATCGCGCCGGAATCAAAGGCGATTGATTCAACTTCATCGGCAGAATAAACCATTTGCCGCTGGCGTGTGCCGTCATCAAACACTACGGTAAATCTGCCGCCGTCAAAACTGACGATTTTACCTTTGATTATTCTTCCGTCCTTCATCCGAATCGTATCGGCGAAGGCTAAAACCGACAAAGACAATATTAAAATTGTTATCAAAAAAAACTTAAAAAATTTGGATATAAAAAGCATATTTCCTCCACAAAACCATTGATATTTCAGGATTTTCGACAATTAAACTTTGATTCTGCATAGAATTTTTTTCAGCAAAGAACCATTTTCGGGAAAGCGACAGCCGCATTTATAGATGCGTGACCAAAATAAAAAGATTGCAGAAATTTGCAAGAAAATCTATACGAAACGAATTATACACAAATTTTATAAAGTTGTGAATTAACTTTTTGTATTTAAAGCCCGGACAAATTTAACTTTAGGAACAATGAAGCTTATACTATTTTTTGAGAAGTGTTTCAAATTTTATAACGAGTTGAAAAAAGGATGTAAAAGAGTTATCCAAGCAAGCCGGACGGCATAAAAGTTGAAACACTTCTCAAAAAATAAAAAATTTTCCTATAAATCACTCGGAATTTTTATCAAGAAAAACTTCGGGAAATTGCTTCGCAAATTGTTCGGGCGATATTGAATCAATTTCGCCGCGCAGAGGTTTTGTGCCGACGTTTGGTTTGAAATTTCCGTTGTCGTCATACAAGCGGCGATATTGCGCGGAGTTCCTGATAATGCCTTGAACATAACCTTTCGTTTCTCTGAACGGGATTTCTTCGACGAATTCGTCCATTTCCGGCGGCAGCGTTTTTTGCCATTGGACGACGCGACCGGGACCGGCGTTGTAGGCGACGGCGACGAATTCCGTGCGGACGTATTTGTTGTATTGGTCGCGGATATACGCTGTGCCGAGTTCGATGTTGATCGCTGGTTGAAAAAGCGTGTCGGCGTAAATCTCCGTCGTGCTTGAGTTGTATTTTCGCGCCATCGTGCGGGCAGTTGGAATTAATAATTGCATCAAGCCGTAAGCGTTCGCGCCTGATTTTGCTCGCGGATCAAAAATTGTTTCCTGACGAATAAAACCGGCGACTTGAAACGGGTCGAGATCGCGCTGTTTCGACCAATATTTGATGTCTTTCCAATTCGTCAGCGGATAAAAAATGTCCCATTCTTCGCGTCCCATTTCTTCTGGAAACATCTGTGCGTAATCCGGGTAACTTTTTGCCAAAGATAACAAAGCGTTGACGTTATCGCCTTTCAAACGATAATGTTTCGCTAGCGCGAGATTTATTTTCGGGCTGTTGTCCGATGTTTTTTTTGCTTCTTTGAGTTCGTCAATCGCCCAATCGAAAAGTCCGACGGTGCTTAGTTCTTCAGCATTTTCCGCTCTGTCCAATTCTTTCAGCGTTGCCGTTTCCGGCGCAACTGTAATAATTTTCAAATTGGCGACGGCTTTCGGAATTAATGAACCGGCGGGAAATTGCTGAATTGATTGACATTTTCCTTGTCCACGCATCGTCGTCAAACGTCCAAGCGCGAGATAGCCGTACCAATTCGCGCCGTAGCGATAATTCGTCGCGTCGTAAAGCGCACAGCCTTCGTTAATTTTCCCGGCACGTTCGGAATCACGCGCTGCCCAGTAACCGGCTTTGCCGCGATTCGTCGTGTCTTCGCCAACGTAACGCGCCAGATGTTCGGTCAGCATTTGCGAAGAAACGGGGAAATTATTATTTTCGTGTTCCGCCCACGCAAGTTCAAACTGCGCTCCGGCGACATCAACCGCGTTCGGGTAAGCGGCAATCGCCGATTTCAGCAGAAAAGATTCGTCCGCGTTGTTTCGCGCGTCGCCCGCCGCCGCTCCGACGGCGACCATCGCTTTCGGTGTCCAACTGCTTTTCGGAAACTTTTCGCGCATATCTGTAATAATTTGCTTGGCTTCCGACCATTGTTTCGCTTTCGCAAAAGCGTTGGCGAGTTCGTAAAAAGCCTGCTCTTTTTCGTCTGCCGACATCGGAATTAAATTAAAGGCAAGTTGAGCGTCGGACGGTTTGCGAAGATTTGAAAAGGCGATTAAACGCCTCAAATTGATTTGCGGGTTACTCGCATTCGGGAAATTCGTCAGCAAATCGGTATATGATTTAACGGCTTCGGCGTAATTTTTCGCGGCGTAAAGTTTATCGGCGCGAACCGTTAATTCTTCCGCCGTCAGCGCGTCCAGCGGCTGATTCAGCAATTTCAATTTCGCTTCGGCTTCCTGAGCGGCGTTTGTTCCCGCGCCGTAAAAATACGTTTGGCGATAAAATTTGATTGATTCCGCTTCATTTCCCTGCGCTTCGTAAGATTTCGCCGTTAACAGAAGTGCGTCGGCATCGCGTTTATCGTTTAAAGTTTGCAGAAAAGCGGGAATTTTAGCGGTTTGCCCGACTTGCGCCGCGCTGTTTGCCCACAAAAGATACGCTTCGCGGGTTCGGAGTGAAGAAGGAAATGTTTTGATTAAATCTTCAAAAACCATCATCGCTTCCATCTGTTTTCCGGCTTGCTGCAACGATTTTCCGCGCAGCCACAATGCATAATCGCCGACCGACGTTTTTTCGCGGAAAATATTCGAACTTAAAATTGTCGCCGCGCCGTCGTAATCCTTATTTTCAAACCGAATTCGCGCCCGCAAAAGTTTCGCCAACGCGCCCGTGCGTGAATTTGGAAAGGTCGCTTCGATTTTCAGCACGACATCTTCGGGCGGCAATTTGCCATCTTTGGTCATCTGCCGCAAAACTTCCAGCATTTTTTCTTCCGACTGCTGCGGCGTGATTGCCGAACAACTCGTCGTCAGCGGCACAAGCAGAAATCCCGCGACTAAAATGAAAATTGTCAATATCGAATTTTTGTAAAATAACATTTTTGTAATTATTACTCCCGAATTTTTTGATGCGAAATGGTTGATGTGATTTGTCTTGACTAAATGTAAAACTCTTTCAAAAGAGGTGAATATACTTTATAATAACAAAGAAATTTCGTTTTTTGGAGATTCACAATGAAAAATTTTATTCCCGCATTTGTTTTCGTTCTTTTGTTTGCTTTGACAAATTTATCTCAAACTTTAACTCCGACTCCAACGCCAAAACCGTCAAACGGCGAAGATGTCGTCAAAATTTCTACCAATCTGATTCAGGTTGACGTAACAGTAACGGGCAAAAACGGCAAAGTCTTCAAAGATTTGAAGCCGGAAGATTTCGAGATTTACGAAAACGGCGAAAAGCAGAATATCACGAATTTTTCTTTTATTGCCGCCGGTTTAAAATCCGACGAAATGACCGCTGCAAAACCTGATAAAAGCGATAAATTATCCGTTCCCGCTCCGCCGACGATTATTAAACCGGAACAAGTTCGCCGGACAATCGCGTTGGTTGTTGATGATTTGACGCTTTCATTTGAAAGCACTCATTTTGTGCGCCGCGCACTGCGAAATTTTGTTGAAGAACAAATGC
>JBDTSO010000055.1:0-11261 GCA_039931085.1 Acidobacteriota bacterium
CGGCGCGGGAATTGTTACTTCCGCCTTAAAGTCCGGCGGCGGAACGAAAAATTCGCGGATTTTTTGAAAAACTGCCATAACTATTATCAGATTGCAGAATTAAATAATGAGCATACAGTCACCGTAGCTGTAAAAACGGTAGCGTGATTCGACAGCGTGTTTGTATGTTTTCATTATAAGTTCATAGCCGCCAAAGGTCGAAACCAAAACGAGCAGCGAACTTTGCGGAAGATGAAAATTTGTCAATAATCCTTTAACTATTTTGAATTTGTGATTTGGCGTGATCGTTATATCGGCAAACCTGTTTCCTGCCGAAACATTTCCGGTTTCATCAATTGAAGATTCCAAAGCCCGCGTTGTCGTCGTTCCGATGGCGATGATTCGTCTGTTTTCGGTTTTAGCTTTATTGATGATTTGCGCCGCTGCTTCGGGAATTTCACACATTTCCGGCGCAACTTTATGTTTTGATAAGTCGGAAACGCGCACGGGTTCAAAAGTTCCGTAGCCGACGTGCAAAGTTATTTCGGCTATTTCGATGCCGCGATTTTTGATTTTTTCTAAAATTTGCGGCGTGAAATGCAAACCCGCGGTTGGCGCGGCGATTGCTCCGCGCCGTTTGGCAAAAACGGTTTGATAACGCTCTCGGTCTGCGTCTGAATTTTCGTCTTCGCGTTTAATATACGGCGGCAGCGGCGTTTGCCCGATCTCATCTAAAATCTCGTCGAAATTTCCGTCGGCTGAAAATTTTACGATGACGCGCCCTTCTTTGGTTTTATCCAAAACTTGCGCCGAAAGATTTTTACCGAAAGAAATTTTTTTATTCGTTTTTAATCTTCGCGCCGGACGCGCCAAAGTTTCCCACAACTTGTTTTCAAGTTCACGAACCAGAAAAATTTCAATTTTCGCGCCTGTTTCATTCACCCCGAAAAGTCTTGCCGGAAAAACTTTTGTATTATTGAGAACGAGCAAATCGCCGCTTTTCAAAAAATCCGTAAGGTTGTAAAAATGATTATCCCGAAAAGATGCGTCGGCGCGGCTAACGACGAGCATTTTTGAATTTTCTCGCTTCTCCAACGGATTTTGCGCGATTAATTCGTCCGGCAAATTAAAATTAAAGTCTGAAATCAACATATAAATCAACGAAAAAGATTACCATAAATTTTAACACGAACGATATTTTCAACGGAACGTAAGTTGCTCATTATTAAATCTCGAACAAATCAACTCAGCGTTTTGAAACAATTTCAAGCGGAGTTGAATAAAACTTAAATCAAAGGAGAAATTTATGTCCAGAATTGATACAGGCGATGTCGTCAAAGGCGCATTCGTCGGAATTATCGCCGGTTTAGCCGCGACAGTTGTGATGACGGAATACCAAAATTTGTTAAGCGCAATGGCAGAAGAAGAAAAGAAAAAATCTAAAAATAAAAAGGAAGAAAAAGAACCTGCTACGGTCAAAGCCGCCAAGATAATTTCCGAAGGCGCGTTTAACCATAAACTTACAAAAAAAGAAAAGGAAATTGCCGGTCCCGCAATGCACTACGCGATGGGCGCAACTTCGGGCGCAATTTACGGTATCGCGTCGGAACTTGCGCCTTTTACGACATCCGGCGCAGGACTTCCGTTCGGCGCGGCGGTTTGGCTGATCGCCGACGATGTTGCCATTCCCGCGCTCGGACTTTCAAAATCGCCGACGGAATATCCGCTTTCGACACACGCTTACGCGCTTTCGTCGCATTTAGTCTATGGATTGGCGACTGATTTAGTAAGGAGATTTTTGCTCAAATTATTTTAGTGACTTGAAAAGTGAAAACAAATAACGCCGACAGATATTTAACTACTCGGCGTTGTTTTGATTGAAGTTATTCTTAAAATTTAAGTAACGCAAAAGCGCAGAGGCGCAAAGACGCAAAGGATTTCAAAAATAATTCTTTCTTACTTAGCTACTCTGCACCTTTGCGTCTTTGCGTTAAAATTTTCTTTGCTTTGACAGAGTTTTGTTTATATACTGCCGGAAAATTTTAATCGCCTCAAATAAAACAGAAAAAGCATCTTAGCTTAACAAATTAAAGAGGCAAAATTATTTAATGAATCTAAAAGCAGCTATTAACCGACAATTTTTTATAGTTTTACTTATATTTACGTTTGCATTTACGGCGTGTTCGGCGGCGGAAGGCGAGTTTGATTTCCCGAAAATTCCCGCGTCGAAAAATGTGCCGAAGTTTCGCGTGGAAACAGTGGCAACAAATTTGGAAGTGGTTTGGTCAATTGTTTTTGCGGCGGACGGACGAATGTTTTTCACGGAACGTCCGGGCAGAGTGCGCGTGATTGAAAACGGTAAACTTCGCGCCGAACCTTTTTTTACCGTCCCCGACATCGAATTATCCGGCGAAAGCGGTTTGATGGGAATGATTCTGCATCCCGATTTTGCGGAAAATCACTTTGTTTATTTGGCTTACGCTTATCAAAACGCCGATAAAGATCAAACCGTGCGCGTTGCGCGTTACTGCGAAAACGGCGAAACATTGATTGAACCGAAAACGATTATCGAAGACATTCCGGCTTCACGTTTTCATTCGGGAACGCGCTTAAAATTTGGTCCCGACGGCAAACTGTATATTACGACGGGCGATGCGACGAAGCAGTCTCGCGCTCAGAAACTCGATTCGATTAACGGTAAAACTCTGCGCTTAGACGACGACGGCACGATTCCGAATGACAATCCGTTCGTCAATCAAAAAGGAGCGCGTCCCGAAATCTGGACTTACGGACACCGCAACGCGCAGGGAATGGATTGGCAGCCGGAAACGAATTTGATGTTTCAAACCGAACACGGACCTTCGATTATTGACGGCGTGGATTTGTTTCACCGAACGGGCGGCGATGAAGTGAATATCGTCGAAAAAGGAAAAAATTACGGTTGGGCAAAAATCAGCCACAATATGACGCGAAAAGGAATGGAAACGCCGATTGTCGAATATTCTCCGGCAGTCGCGCCCGCGAGCGGAATGTTTTATCGCGGCGATTTATTTCCCGAATTCAAAGGAAATTTCTTTTTCGGCGCGCTCAAAGCTCAAACGATTGTGCGACTCGTTTTGGACGGAAGAAAAATTGTTTCGCAGGATAAATTATTAGAAAAAGAATACGGGCGAATCCGCGAAATCGCTGAAGGTTTGGACGGCGCAATTTATTTTTCGACTTCAAACCGCGACGGACGCGGCGATCCGACCAAAGAAGACGACAGAATTTTGCGGATTGTGCCGATTGAAAACAGCCAAATGAAAAACGAAAAAAAGTAAAAATTTCCTGAAAACGGAAGAAGCAAAATACCGAATGTTGCAGTGTTTACTATTTATTATGAGCAACCGTTAATTGCGACTTTTAACTGTAATATCGTGAGTTGTGGACTGCAAAGTTCCACGTCGTTTTTTCCTGAGCATTTTTCGGGTCTTTTGTCGGTGCCGTCGGCTTGTTGGTCAAAGTTATTTTGGTAAAGTTCAGGGACAAAGATTCCATGGGTCTGTCACCTCCAGACCCGCTAAAACTGTAGCTTGAGATCATCACATTCTCCAGTTCAATGCTCAACCAGGGAACGCTTTTGCCCGCATCAACGAAATCAATGGTAACTTTTTTTCCTTCACTTTTAACAGATTCTCCGAAAAGCTGACTACTGGCATTATCCGAAAGTCTAGTCACAAAAATCTCATGATCTCTACGTGCCTTTGCAAATTGAGCTAATCCACAAGATTCTAATACAATCCATCCATTGTATTTGCCCGTTCCTGTTCCGGTAATTCCTTCATATTTCATATAAATCGGCATTGTCTTTTCTCCTAATTTCAAATTATCTATTTATCAATTATTGGCTTTGCACCAAAACCGCTTAATTTTGACAGTTTGCACCAAAAGTCGCACCTTTTCAAAAAGTGCGACTTCAAAATGAAGGACTTAGCGAATTGTTGCACCAAAAGTGCTTAAATTTTTCGACTTTTGGTGCAAAGCCTCAATTATTAAATAAATTATGAATAGTTTTCAGCTTTTTTATACTCATAAAATATTGGATAACTGGCAATTGCTAATTTTTCCGTCCCGAATAAATTTTCAAGTTTGTGATTTATGATTGACGTATTAGATAAAATCTTTTGCAATATTATTTTTCAAATAAGATAAGCTTGTTTCAGTTTATAAAGCATTACTTATTTTGCGCGGCTTCGAAACGAGTGCGAATCACCTCGTCCGTCAGTTGAACACGCGGATTCAGCACGTTATCGGCGATTATTGAAAAGTCATTGCAATTTAGTGTTGCTATGCCGTATTCGCTCGTCCACAAATTCGGAATATTCAACTTCTTGTCGAGCCGTTCAACAAATTCGGCGAGCGTTTTTCTTTCGGTTTGCGGATTATAAAAAACTTCGATTTGATAAAGTTTCGCTTCAAAAAAACGCAGATAAACGGCGCGGACGTTGGGCAGAAACGACGGCGGTTTTTTATCTATGTAATTTTGAAAAAACGTACCTTCTTTTTTGACTTTGATTTTCAGTTTGCCGCCGAAAACATTCTTTGCTTCCTTCGGCGACATTCCGAGCCGCAAACCGAGCAAAGTCGGCGCATCAGTAATCGGCAGATTACAGTTCTGCAACTGCGCCGAAGCATTTGAAACGAATAAAAAGATTATTAAGAAAACGATTTTCATTTTGATTTGACGGTTTTTCAATTTCAGCTTTTGCCGTGAAACGCGCTAAGATAACGTCTTTGATTATACAGAAAACAATTTCAATCGAATAAAAAATATGAAGAAAATCATTTTTACTCTCTTCCTGATGTTGAGCGTTTGCACGGCATTCGGTTTCAGCCAAACAAAAAAAAGAACCGTTCGTCGTCCGGTTAAAAAGACGACGGTGAAGAAAAAAATTACGACAAAGAAATTTGGAAAATACAGAGTTATCCGAAAAACTATTATGACAACACCAAAATCAGCCGCGATGACGACGGAATCGGGCTTAACTTATATTATTACAAAACACGGCGACGGCGTACAATTAAAAGCGGGCGACACGATTATCGTCAACTACACAGGGCTTTTGACGAACGGGCAAAAATTTGACAGTTCGCTAGACCGCGGCGAACCTTTTTCATTTCCGCTCGGCGCGGGCAGAGTTATCAAAGGCTGGGACGAAGGTTTTGAAAAACTCAAAGTCGGCGACCACGCGACATTGATTATTCCGCCGTCAATCGGTTACGGTTCACGCGGCGCGGGCGGCGTAATTCCGCCGGACGCGACGTTAATCTTTATTGTCGAAGTTCTCGGCGTAAAATAATTTTTTGCTCTCGCCAGCCGCGAAAAGAAAATTTACAGGGATAACAGGATAGATAGGATAAGAATTCAATTTTGTTTTTATGCCTGTCCATCCTGTTATCCCTGTAAATTTATTTTTATTTGTATGAATATTCTATCATTGGAAAACGTCGGCAAAAATTACGGCATCAAACCGCTTTTTGAAAATGTTACGCTCGGTATTGAAGAACGCGACAAAGTCGGAATTACCGGCGTGAACGGTTCGGGCAAAACTACTTTTCTGCACGTGATTGCCGGAACGGAAACGCCGGATACGGGCAAAATCATTCGCGCCGACGGCAAAACTCTCGCTTATTTGGAACAGAATCCGCAGTTTGATGACGAAAAAACGGTTTTGGAAACGATTTTTGCAGCTTCGAGCGGCGTAATTAAAATGATTCGAGATTACGAAACGGCGTGTTATGAACTGTCAAAAGACGCGGCGAACCAGAAATCGCTTGAAAAAGTTTCAAATTTACAACACGAATTGGAGATAAACGGCGGTTGGGAAATTGAAACGAACGCGCGGAATATTTTGACAAAATTAGGAATTACCGACACTTCCGCGCAGATGAAAACGCTTTCCGGCGGACAGCGCAAGCGCGTCGCGCTCGCTCACGAATTGATCGTCAAACCTGACTTATTGATTTTAGACGAACCGACCAATCATCTCGACGCGGACACGATTGAATGGCTCGAAGATTATCTAAAAAGATACACGGGCGCACTGCTTTTGGTAACGCACGACCGTTATTTTCTTGACCGCGTAACGAATCGGATTTTTGAAATTGATCGCGGCGCGATTCAGATTTTTGCGGGAAATTACGCTTATTACCTGGAAAAAAAAGAAGAGCAGGAAACGCTTCGCGCCACCGCAGGACATAAACGCGAACAGCTTATCAAAAAAGAACTCGCGTGGCTGCGGCGCGGCGCAAAGGCGCGGACGCGCAAGTCGAAACACCGCATCAACGCGGCTTACGATTTGATGGCGCAGCCGAAGGAAAAAGCGAAGTCTGAAATTGACATCGCCGTCGGTTCAAAGCGTTTGGGCTCAAAGATTATTGAGATAAACGACCTTTCAAAATCTTACGACGGGCGCAAGTTGATTGCCGATTTTTCGTATCTTTTGAAGCGCGACGACCGCATCGGAATCATCGGCGCGAATGGTTCGGGGAAAACGACGCTTTTGGAAATTTTAATCGGCAGAATCAACGCCGATGCCGGAAGCATCGAAATCGGACAGACGGTTCACATCGGTTATTACGATCAGGAAAGCCGCCGTTTGAACGAAGAACAGCGCGTCATTGATTACATAAAGGAAGTCGCCGAATACGTTACGACGATTGACGGAAATCAGATTACGGCTTCTCAGATGTTGGAGAAATTTCTCTTTCCGCCAGCCGCGCAATATTCATTAATCGCCAATCTTTCCGGCGGCGAACGGCGCAGACTTTATCTTTTGCGAATTTTAATGGCAGAGCCGAATGTTCTTCTGTTGGACGAACCGACGAATGATTTGGACATTCCGACGCTGATTGCGCTGGAAGAATATTTAGATGATTTCGCGGGCGCGTTGATCGTCGTCAGCCACGACCGATATTTTCTTGACCGCACGGTTGATTCGATTTTTAAGTTTAAAAGCGACGGCGAAATCCGCCAATTCGCGGGCGATTATTCGGCTTATCTCGAAAAAACCGAAGCCGAAGAAGCGGAACTAAAAGAAGCGGAAAAGCAATCTGAAACACAGATTTTGACAGACGCGAAAAATGATTTAACGCTTGAGAAGCCCGCGCCGAAAAAACTTTCCTTCAATGAAAAGCGCGAATTTGAAACGCTCGAAAAAAACATTGATAAAATTGAAAAAAGGCTCGCCGGAATAGAAAAGGAATTGACCGAATTTGCCACCGACGCTTACAAGCTAAATGAACTTTTCACCGAACAGCAAAAATTAAATTCACAGCTCGAAATTGATTCCGAAAGATGGCTCGAATTATCCGAACGCGCCGATTTGTAGATTACCATTGTCGGAATTTTACGCTCGGTGCTTCACGTTATTCTGCGAAAAATAAACATCTGACAGCATAAAATTTACAATTTTACGCCGCTGACTTATAATTTTCAAGCATTTTCAAGACCATTCTGCAATAAAGACGGCATAAGATTTGCGTCTAAATATTTTAATCTTGCAAGTTTGTTTGATTTTCTTACAAATAGTAATTGTGAGAGATAAGTAATTTTTGAAAAGGGGTGAAAAATATGGCGGATTTAGCGAACAGTAAAAAAGAAAACGAAGTTAGTAGTTCAGGCGACAAAACAAAAACAACGCAAAATAGCGGAAATGATAATCGGACTGACCAACAGAAAAGCGAACTTGCCGATAAAGTCGGCGACGCGGTGCGCGGCGACACGAAAGCTGCCAAGGACATTTACGATGATGCGAAGAAGACAACCGGCGAGGCTGCCGGCAAAGTTTATGACGCGGCTGCTAAAAAAGCGACATCGAAAATTGACGAACAAAAAGCGAATTGGGCGCAGAGTTTGTCGGGTGTTGCCGACAGCATACGGCAAATAGGCGACACTTTGCGCGACGGAGAGGAGCCGTATGGTATTGCCAAAGTTTCGGCTAATTACACCGATACGGCAGCCGATAAGGTCGAAGAGGTTTCAGATTATTTGGGTAATAAAGACTTAGGCGAGATGCTCGGCGATCTAGAAAAATTCGCCCACCGTAATCCGGCTTTGTTTTTGGGCGGAGCGTTCGCGCTCGGAATCGCAGCGGCAAGATTTCTGAAGAGCAACAATACGAATAAGGCGTTGGCGCATCGTCCGCGTTACGAAAGGAAAGGCAAATATCTGCCGAACGAACACGACGGCATTCATCTGCCTGAAGATTTTGACAAACAAAATAAGATGTCGGACGCTAAAACAAAAGATGCTGCTAATTCGACGGACAAATCAGCAAGTGCGGCTTCACCGAATAAAGGAGCGTAGTTTATGACAGAACAAATTGTAAAAGACGAACGCTCTTTGGGCGATCTTTTTTCCGAACTTGCCGGTGAAACTGAAACTTTAGTCAGACAGGAAGTCGCGCTGGCGCAAACCGAATTGACGCAAAAAGCGATGAAGGTCGGAAAAAATGTCGGCTATTTAGTGGTCGGCGGCGCAGTTGCCTACGCAGCTTTGCTGGCTTTTCTGACTGCTCTGATTATTGGGTTGGGAACTTTGATCGGCTACGGTTTTTCGGCTTTAATTGTCGGAGTTGTCGTGGCTGTCGCCGCCGTCATATTGATTATGTCGGCATTGAACACTTTAAAAAACACCGATATCACGCCGCGTCAAACGGTTGAAACGGTTAAGGAGGATGCAAGATGGCTGAAAGACCAAGTGAGTTAGATGAAAAAACATTGATGAATGTTGACGAAAAGCACGTAGTTATAAAGGCGGCGGAAAGTTCGGAAAAGGAAACAAATACGGATGAAAATACTGAGGTTCCTGATCAAATACGGGCAAACATTGAAGAAACCCGCGCTGAAATGAGCGAAACAATTGATGCTATTCAAGAAAGACTGAGTTTTTCAAATATCAGCGAACAGGTTAAATCGGAGGTTTCGGATTTTGTCGGTGAAACGATTCAAACAGCAAAAAACACCGTTTATGATGCGGTAATAGAAAAGGTGGGATTTATTATGAATTATGCAGATAAGAGAATAAATGAAATTTCGGATACAGAAATTGTCAAAACGGCGCGGCGTAATCCGTTGACCTTGGGCTTAATCGGACTGGGCATCGGAGTTCTTTTTTTTAGTTTCAACAAAAAGAATAAGAAAAGCAAGCGTTCACATTATCGTTATGATGCAGATTATGACGAGCGTGATTACGGTCGCGGAGTTTCATCAAAAGACAAAAAATCGCCCTTCTTAGCCGCTCAAAGCAAAGTCAGCGACGCGGCAGGTAAAGTCGGCGATACGGTGAGCAGCGCAGCCGGCGCGGTTTCCGACACGGTGAGCAGCGCGGCGGGCGCGGTTTCCGATACGGTTAGTGATGTTGCCAATAAAACGTATCAACAAGTTGGTAATCTCGGTTCAAAGGCACAGGATTTTGCCGGAACAGCACAGGACAGTTATGAACATTATATGGAAGAAAATCCATTGGCGGTTGGCGCAGTAGCCCTTGCACTCGGCGCAGCAGTCGGTTTGGCAATACCTTCGACGAAAATTGAAAATCAATATATGGGCGAAGCGCGTAATAATCTTTTGCAAAAGGCGGAAGTAACCGCTCGCGATGCGGTTGAAAAAGTTCAGCAAGTCGCCGGACAAGTTAAGGAAACAGTCAAAGAAGAAGCCAAAAGTCAGGGTTTAACATAACGAAAAGTTGCCAATACTTGAAAAGCGGAATTCAACGTAATACGTTGAATTTCGCTTTTTTTATTTCATGATTATTCAAAGAATTGAAAATTTACTTTTCAATTCTTTCCAAACCGTTCATATACGATTGTAAAACTTCTGGAATCAAAATCGAGCCGTCCGCCTGTTGATAATTCTCCAAAATCGCAATCCAAGTTCTCCCGACTGCCAAACCTGAACCGTTGATTGTGTGAACAAATTCCGGTTTCGCGCCGCCCGTGCGTTTGAAACGCAGATTCATTCGTCTTGCCTGATAATCGGTGAACAGCGAACAAGAAGAAATTTCGCGGTATGTATTTTGCGAAGGAATCCACGCCTCGATGTCATAAGTTTTCGCCGAACCGAAACCCATATCGCCGGTTGATAAAACTACTGTTCGATACGGAATGCCAAGTAATTGCAAAATTCTTTCAGCATTTTCGGTCAGTTTTTCGTGTTCCGCTTCCGAATTTTCCGGCAAAGCGTATTCGACGAGTTCGACTTTTTCAAATTGATGCTGACGAATAAGCCCGCGTGTGTCGCGCCCATAACTTCCGGCTTCGCTGCGAAAACAAGGCGTGTAAGCGACAAATTTCATCGGCAAATCCTTTGCGTCGAGCGTTTCACCCGCATAATAATTCGTTACCGGAACTTCCGCCGTCGGAATCAAATAAAATTCGCGTTCGTCTTGCAGTTTGAATAAATCTTCTTCAAACTTCGGAAGCTGCGCCGTTCCGAAAAGCGCGTCTTTGTTGACAATAAACGGCGGCAAAGTTTCTTTGTAACCGTGTTCGCCCGTGTGAACATCGAGCATAAAATTAACCAAAGCGCGTTCTAATCTCGCGCCCGCGCCGTTAAGAATCGAAAATCTCGCGCCCGCGATTTTGGTGGCACGTTCCAAATCCAAAATGCCCAACGCTTCGCCCAAATCAACGTGATCTTTTATCTCAAAATCAAACTCGCGCACCTCTCCCCATTTTCTGATTTCGACATTTGCCGATTCATCCGCGCCGACGGGAACATCCGCTTTCGGCACATTCGGCAAACCGGCGAGAAGTTCGTCCATCGCTGCTTCGAGTCCTTTGCGCTCGGTTTCCAGTTCTTGCTGCGTATCTTTCAAACCGGCAATTTCCGCCTTTTTCACTTCAGCTTCATCGCGCTGTCCGGCTTGCATCAACGCGCCGATTTCTTTACTCGATGAATTCCGCGTTTGATTAATTTGGTCTGATTCGCTGATTACGCGCCGCCGAGATTCATCCAATTCGACGAAAGCGTCTAAACTCGTCGCCGGAAAGTTGCGATTCTCCAACGCTTTTCTGACTTCTTTTAAATTATTTCTGACGTAATTAAGGTCTAACATATATTTATTTGATTGCCGCTAAATTTTACGCAGGCAATTTATTGATTTGATGAATATTTGTTTCTCGATGTTTTTTTTCATACAATCTAAAGTTTGCTTGATGCAAAATAAAACTCGAATTTAACAAACTTATTATGACAAACAAAATTCGCAAAGCAGTTTTTCCCGCCGCCGGTTTGGGAAC
>JBDTSO010000056.1:0-11202 GCA_039931085.1 Acidobacteriota bacterium
TGCCGTCGGTCGTCGGCGGTTTGGTCAAAGTTCCGGTCATCGCCGTTCCGACAAGCATCGGTTACGGTGCGTCTTTTAACGGTCTCGCCGCGCTTTTGGGAATGCTCAATTCCTGCGCGTCAAATGTTACAGTCGTCAACATTGACAACGGTTTCGGTGCGGGTTTTGTCGCCAGTTTGATAAACCGGCGTTGGGAATTACAAACAAACGGAAGTTAAGCCAACAAAAAAGTTACCAAAATTATGATTTTCTATTATATTGTAAAAAAATTTACTGGGAGATCTATTTTATGAACAATCAAACTTACGCATCCTTATACAAACCGAATAATATTGATATGTTTATGCACTTTACTTGTTTTTACGGCATCAGTCGCAGTTTGGGCGAGCGATAATCCAAACACAAATCGCAATCCGATTGCCGATTTCGATGGCGATGGCAAATCCGACATCTCGGTTTTCCGACCTTCAAACGGCTTTTGGTATTACATAAAGAGTAGCGACGGTTCTATAAATTCCGTGCAATTCGGGACCTCCGACGACAAGCCTGTTCCGGCAGATTACGACGGCGACGGCAAAACAGATATTGCGGTTTTTCGTCCGTCAAACGGCACATGGTATTTGCTGCAATCGACAAACGGTTTTGCGGCACAACAGTTTGGCTTCGGAGATGATATTCCGATACCGAATGTTTTTATCAAATAATTTGGAATCTGGAATCTAGAATTTTCAGGGATTCAGCAAAACAAAAAGTCTGTCCGCCCAATCGGATTTTGTGTTTCGCAAAATTTCGTATTGAACCATCGCAGAATCGCGGTCGCCGAGTTTAACGAAGGCTTTTCCAAGATTATACCGCGCTTTATCGAAGTTGGAATTATAACTGACGGCGTTATTAAATGCGTCAATGCTTTCCTGTGTTTTGCCTAATTCAAAATAGTTTTCACCCAAATAATTATAGGTTTTTGCGTCCGGTTTATACGTCTTTAACTGCTCAAAAGCGGCGAGCGATTCGTTATATCTCTTTTGTTTGAAATACGCCGCGCCGATAAATTCATACGCATTTGCATAATCCGGTTTGATAGCAATGGCACGTTTGAAAGCTAAAATTTCTTCATCCGTCCGACCTAATTTATTTAACGAAAGTCCCAGCGCATATTGTGCTTCGGCGTTGTTTCCGTCAATTTTGGCGGCTTGACGGTATGCTTCCGCCGCGTCTTTGTATTGTCCGAGCGCGAAGCTCGACGCGCCGATATTGATATAAGTTTCCGACCATTCCGGGCGAAGTTTCGCCGCTTGCTTTGACGCATTAAGTGCGTCGTCGTGCCTTCCGAGCATTCCGTAACAAAATCCCGCCTGATACCACGCTTCGGCATAATTCGGATCAATTTCGACGGCTTTTTCAAAATAACCGACAGCACGGGCATAATCATCGCGCGATAAAATGCCGAGACCTTGTGAATAAAGACTTTCGGCAGCGGCACGTTTGTTTTTTTGCGATTCGGAATTAAGTGATGAAAAACTTTGTAATTCCCCGATTTTTAATTGCGAAATTCGCTCACTCGGCACGGCAAAATTCAAACTTTGTCCTTCCGCCGCTTGCAGCGTCGCCACGCCGATCACCTGCCCAAGCATATTGACGACGGGCGAACCACTCGAACCCGGCGAAATCGGCGCGGTAATTTGGATGATTTTCCCGTAACCCGGAATTTCGCGCACGGCTGAAACGATGCCGTTGGAAACCGAACCCTCCAAACCATAAGGATTACCTATGACAACGATTGTTTCGCCTTCCTGCGGCACGGTTTTGACAAATGGCAGCGGCACGGCAGCGCCCGGCGGCACATTCACTTGCAGTAACGCTAAATCGCCTTCGCCGTCAATCGCTAAAACGCCACGCACGACGAATTTTTTGCCGTTCATCAAATGAACCTCGACCCGATTCGATTTTTCGATTACGTGCCGGTTTGTAATAATTTTATCGTTTGCAATAAAAAAACCGCTTCCGCGCGAAAGCGTCGCTCCTTTGGCATCAAAAGTTTCAATCGCCACCGCCGAAGGTTTCACGCGGCGCACCAAATCGGGCAGATAATCCTGCGCAAAAACCGTCAAAACGCTCATAGAAAGCATTAATAGATAAAGAAAAGCATTTTTAACGGCAGATTTTTTCATTACGACTTTGATTTCCTCTTGGGATTATAGTGGTTTTATCAATTTCAAACAAATTTTGAGCAAAATAAATTAATTAACCTTTACTAGATGGAATAAATAGACAACCGGTTGCCGAAAGTCTGATGTAATGATAGTCGTCGTTTTACAATATTTTCAAACTTTGATTTATTTACTCTTAGTTTATTGATAAAATTTTACGATATAATGAACCGCAGTCGGAAAAAAATATGCTTTCACTTTTCAAAAAAAAGCCACATTCCGCACTTATCGAAAAGCCTATTCTCGCACAATGTTTTGTTTCGATAGTCGTTCCAGTGCGCGACGAAGCGGAAAATTTGCCGAAAACTCTGGCATCTTTTCTCAATCAAACTGATTTAATAAGCTCACCGCTTGATCCGGCAATTTTTGAGGTCATTGTTTTGGTGAATAATTGTTGTGATAACTCTGCTGAAATCGTCGAAAAATGGCAAAAGACAAATCAGAAATTTAATTTTCATTTTGCCGAAATAAATCTGCCTGACGAAAATGCAAACATCGGATTTGTGCGGCGTTTATTGATGAACGAAGCATGTTCCCGCCTAAAATCAAACAAATATCGAAGCGGAATAATTGCCACGACAGATGGCGACACACGGGTTGCATGCGATTGGATTACAAATTCTGTTAATGAAATCAGAAACGGGGCAGATGCCATTGGCGGGAGAATTTTGATTGATGAAAACGAATTTAAATCTTTAGGCAAAAAAGCCGAAAATTTTCATCTGCTGGATGAAGAATATCGCTTACTAGCCGCCGAAATTGAAGATTTTTACGACAGAATTCCACACGATTCGCTGCCGCGTCATCATCAGCATTTTAACGGAAGTTTTGCCGTAACGACCGACGCATTTGAACGAGCAGGCGGCATTCCTAACGTTAAATTTTTGGAAGATGTGGCATTTTATAATGCACTTTCACGTATTGACGCAAAGTTTCGCCATTCGTCAAATGTTAAAGTCTTCACTTCAGCACGCAATCAAGGACGCACCGAGCTCGGACTTTCCACGCAGTTGAACGAATGGGAAATTATGGGCAGAAACGGCGATCTATATTTGGTTGAATCAGCGCAAACTATTGAAAAAAGATTTACGTCGCGTCGCAAATTGAGAAAACTATGGCAGGCAGTGAAATCTGAAACCGAGTTTGATTTTACTGAAATTTCCACGCTTGCCGAAAATCTTCTTATTTCAAATATCAATCTTTTAATCGCATTGAAAAAGTCGGAAACATTTGGAATTCTTATGGAAAAGATTACCGACGAACAAAATACAAATAATAAATGGAAACAGGAAAATTCGTTAGTTCCGGTTCAAAAAGCGATTTTGGATTTGCGAAAAAACTTGAAGAACTGCGCTCTTCAAACGAAAGCTCGGAATAAAACAGCCTGAGCAAATTTTTTAAATTTGCTCTAAATCTTTTCCCAAACGTCGAGCCGATATTTGTCGGCTTTTTTCCCGCTCAATTTTCGCAGTTTGTATTCCGCAAATTTTGTAAATGAATCGTGAATTTCGTCGCCGGTTTGCGGATAATCGTGAACAAAAGGTGTCCAATGAACAAGTGTAACTTGCCCGTTTTCAGTTAATTGCGAGTAAACTTTTTTCATCGCTTTTTCCCAATCCGACGGTGAAAGATAATATCCGACTTCTGAAATTAAAATTAAATCAAATTTTTCGTCGGGAAATTCGTCGGGAAAAAGCATCTTCTGAAAACGAATATTTGACAAATTTCGGCAGCGTTCTTTCGCTTGCGCGAGTGCTTTTTCGGAAACATCAACAGACAAAAGCGCGTCGCATCTTTTCGCCAATTGTTCGGTTAAAACGCCAATTGAACAACCGATTTCAAAAGCATTTTTGTAATTTTCACGCGGCAGAGCGGCGAGCGTCGTTTGATATTTTTCCGCTTCATATTCACTCGTTTGAAAATCCCACGGATCGTCGTTTGCCGCGTAAACTTTTTCAAAATATTCCGGCGTTAAGGTTTTATTTTCCTCCTTCATATTTTTTCTTTCAGATAAACTTCCCAATTTTCCGCAAAATTCGCCAAAATATCCGGCGTTAAACGAAAACCGTGCGGATCATCGTCAATTAAATCAGTCGTTTGCGATTGATGCGCGTTGATCGCAAGTTGTTTTTGCGAAATTACGGAAGTAATATCAAGACGAAAAGCATCAATTTCAACAAACTTCGGCGCGTCTTCGCTTTCCGCAATTTCCCAGAGCCAAATCGGATATTCGATCATTTTCGCCGCTTTGTTAGCCGCTTTTAACAGCGAATAAGCCGCGCGATGATCGGGATGCGGATCGCGCCGCCACGGAACTAAAATCGTCTGCGGCTTTGTCCAAGCTAGATATTCAGCGCACTGCGCGACCGCTTGAACGGAATTTTTATCCGGCACGGAACGATCTTTGTATCGAAAAAATGTCGTGTTTTCTTTGTTCACGCCTAAAATTTTCAGCGCGTCGAGCATTTCATTTTCACGCAAATCGCGCAGTTTTTCGGCGGGAAATTTTACGGAATTCGGATGCGAAAGCGTTCCGTCGCTTAAAACCAAAACTTCAACTTCGACATTAAAACTCCGCAAAAGCGCGATTGCGCCGCCGCAGCCGAGCGATTCGTCGTCGGGATGCGGCGCGACAATCAGCGTTTTCCCCCAACTTTTAACGGTTTCGGCATTTTTCAACGGAATTGAAGAAATATCGGCAAGCGGCGAGAAATCTAAAACTTTGGCGTTATTCATTTTTGAGAAGTTAAAGACTCAGTTTATCTAATTATCCGACTTATTTTCCCCACAAATCATTACTGTGAATTTCGTTATCCAACACATATTTTCCGGCGGCGGCAAGCGCGGCATCGGGCGCGGGTTGGCGCAGATAAATCGTCAAATCGCGGATAATTCGTTCAAAATGCAATGGTTTATTGAGTCCGCGTGCGCCGATTGAGCGTTCACACAAAAGCATCACATCTTGACAAATTTGCTCAATTGCCGTTCGCATCATATTTGCATAAGCCAGAAATTTCTCGCTGTTTTCCGGTGTCGGATTCTGACGATAATTTTCAAAACTTCGCGCCGCGCCTTCGAGCCACAAATTACCACTTTCGACGCGAATCGCCATTTCGCCTAAACGCGCCTGTTGAAACAAATCATTTGTGCGGTTTAGTTTTTGCAAATATTTGCGCGTTTCATCAAAAATCGCCTCCGCCGCGCCGAGCTGAACGGCGGCAAACCGAATCGCGCCGCCGCTGAAATACGGTTCGCTGTAATAATCACTCGGCTCACCGATTAAATTGTCTTTGGTTAATTCAACGCCGGTAAAATCTACGCGAAAACTGCGCGTAGATTTCATTCCCAACGGATTCCACCACGACGCATCAACATTAGTTTTAACTTTTTCCATCGGCACAACGCACATTTGCCAGCCGCCATCGGGCATCGCGCCGTTGACTATCGGACGCTCAACATAATCAACTCCGGTGGCAAAAATTTTGAAGCCTTCGAGCCTAAATTTATCTTTTCCAGCCGGAAAAATCTTCACGCCGTCGCTGGCTTCCGTGTTCCACACGCCAAAAATTTTATTATTTTTTACCACATCAGCGGCGTAAATTTGAAATTGTTTTTCGGTCGCAAAAAGTTTCAGCAATAAAAGCGCATTAAAATGTCCTTCGTAAACCCGCCCGACGACCTGATTTCCGTAACCGAAATATTTGAGAAACCGCAGCATTTCCAGCGTCGTGTCGTTTTCCAAACCCAAGCCGACACCACCGAATTTTTCCGGCAGCGGCGCGGTGTGTAATTTTGTTTCTGTAATGTGTTTAAAGGTTTCCGCCGGAAAACTTTCGACAAAATCAGTTACAGCCGCTTCAGCCATCGCTGATTTCGTCAAGTTTTTGGCTTTTTCCAATACATCTGAAATTAAATTCTTATTTTTTTTCTCTTTTTCTTGTGCGAAGGCGAACGTATTATTCATTAAATTTACTATCTATATTAATTTTCAAAAGTTTTCCCACAACGATTTACGCATTTACCTGACGAATTTTTCGAATCTCAAATAATTCCTGCGCTGTTTGCTGTTCCTTGAGTTCTTCGGCAAGCGGCGCGTAAATTTCGCGTTCGCCCGAACCGTTCGGATAATCCCACAAACCGTTATGACAGTGGCGGTTATCATCCCAACCCGGATGATTGACGATCGGATAAAGACAAATTCCGACAATCTGAACGCCGTGTTCAGCGGCAATTCTTGTTTCTTTGCAAATATATCGAAACCAATCGGCTCGCGCATCGTCTTCGATTCCCGTTTCAGCAATATAGATCGGGCGACGATAGCGTTCAAACCATTCCTGCAATATCTGACTGAACGGACGATAATTTTTATTTCCGCGCATAACGCGCCGCCCGCTCGGATGCCGCCACTGGTTTTGCGAGTAAAAATTTACGCCGATAATGTCGAGATATTTTTCTGCGCCGCCGAGTTCCGGCGCACGTTTTCCGACGAGCATATCAAGCGCGTGAAACTGCGCCTGCCGGAAATTTTCCGCGTGTTGTGCAAAATGCGGCTTGGTTGGCGAAACGGTAACGTGAATTGCCGGATCAGCCTGCACGAAACGCGCCGCCGGATAAATTTCGCGTATTTTGTCAATCGCCAAAATTGTCGCGCGAACCAGTTGGCTTTTCATTTCGTCGCCGCGCCCGCGCACAAACGGATAAAACGCACCGACATCGCCGGCAACCCAGCCGAAAAACGAAATTTCATTGACCGGACAAATAAACGGCGTTTCCCGATTTTCATTCAATAAAAACTTAATAAATGCTTCGGCAAAGCCCGCAAAACGAACGGGAAATTCATCGCTAAAAATATCCAAATCATCTGGATAACCGTAATGAAATAAATCCCAGATAATCTGAATGCCTGACTTTTTCGCGGATCGAACTTGATTGACCGCGCTCGAAAAATCATATTGATATGGTTTTTGTTCGATCAAATGCCAGCGAATGCCGTCACGCGCCGTTTTCATTCCGGCTTTTAAGAGCATTTGATAATCGCTTTCGGCAAATTCTTCGTGCCGCGTCGCCGCGATCACGTCTAATCTTCTATTTTGAAAATTGCGGTGCGTCGAACATTCAAAACCGCCTGCAAAATAACTTTGAAACATATCTCTAAAACAGCAAAAACTCGGTATTTACGAACAATAATTTATTTTGCACGAACCATTTCATTGATTTCCGTAATGGTTTTGTAACATTCGCAGGAAAAATTTTCCAATCCTTCTCGGTCAAGAATCGTAACCACACCGCGCGTATATGAAATCAAGTTCATACTTTGCAGTTTGTTGGCATTTTTGCTGACGCTCGGACGATGAACGCCGAGCATTTCGGCGAGAAATTCTTGCGTCAACACCAACTTCTCGCGTTCGGCGCGATCCTGAAACATCAAAAGCCATCGCGCGAGCCGCTTCTCTATATTGTGATAACACAAACAGAGCGCGTTTTGTGTAATCTGCGCGACAAAGTTAAAAACGTAGGCGAGAATTATTTTCCGAAACTCGATGTTGTTTTCAAACAGATTTTTGAAGGCGGAAACTTTCATTCGCCAGCCTTCGCCGCCGAGCTGCACGGTGGCTTCTCCGAGCGATATTTCTCCGGCAAAAATTGATGTTGCGCCCAAAACGCCTTCTTTTCCGATGATGCCTGATTCAACACCGTTTCCGTTTTCGAGCAGATTGACAACTGAAATGACGCTCGTTTCGGGAAAATATACGTGCGAAATTTGGGACCAAGAATCATTCAGCAATTGGGTCAAAGGCATCTCGACTTTTTCCAGTTCAGGTTCAAGCTGCTTAAAAGTTTTTTCGCCGACACTTTTGATAATAAAATTTTGTGAGTCTAAGTTGTTTAGTTTCATTAACTTTGAGTTTTGTCAATTAAATTTTGTTTAATCTATAAAACAAAATTTCTCTATATGTTATACACTTAACAGATAATTTACTGAATGAAAAAGTAGTATTTCTATTTCAGTAAATCAAGTTTATTACGATTCAAACGATTTTGGAAATTTGCTTTAAACTTATAGTTTTTTTTAATTACAGAGCAAATTGGGTTTATCAATATGTCTGATTACAACGCGATGGAAAGTTTTGATTTAGTGTGTTTTTCTCATCTTCGATGGGATTTTGTTTATCAAAGACCACAGCATCTTTTAAGCAGATTTGCCAAACAGCGGCGCGTTTTTTTTATCGAAGAACCGATTTTTGTTGACGGAACTACAAAATTAGACATAACTCGGCGTGGAGACTATTTATTTACCGTCGTCCCGCAAATTTCTCACTCAGATAAGGAAAATGAAAATACCGAAGAAATTCAGCGCAAATTGATTGACAGATTTTTTCTCGAAAAAAACATAAACAATTTTGTCGCTTGGTTTTATACGCCGATGGCGATGCCTTTCGCCGCGCATTTACAACCGATGGCGACCGTCTATGATTGTATGGACGAGCTTTCCGGTTTCAAATTTGCGCCGCCGGAATTGGTGGAAAACGAGGCGAAACTTTTTCAGCGGGCGGATTTAGTTTTCACCGGCGGTCAAAGTCTTTACGAAGCGAAAAAATCACAGCACAAAAGCGTCCACGCATTTCCTTCGAGCATTGATGCCGAACATTTCAAAAAAGCCCGAAATATTACTGCCGAACCGGAAGATCAAAAATCAATCGCTCACCCGCGCCTCGGTTATTGCGGCGTGATTGATGAACGAATGGACATTAAAATGCTGGCAGAAATGGCTGATTTGCGCCCCGATTGGCAGTTTATAATGATCGGTCCGGTCGTCAAAATCAGCGATAAAGATTTGCCGCGCCGCGAGAATATTCATTATCTCGGCGGCAAAAATTATCGGGATTTGCCAAATTATTTGGCAGGTTGGGATGTCGCGCTGATGCCGTTCGCGCTCAATGAATCAACCAAATTTATCAGCCCGACCAAAACGCCGGAATATCTCGCCGCCGGAAAACCCGTCGTGTCAACGCCGATTCAGGATGTCGTGCGCCCATACGGAGAGCAGAATTTGGTTGAGATTGCGGCGACTGCGGAAGAATTTGTTGATGCGTGTGAAAAGGTTATGACAGAAAACAGAGAAGAAAGGTCGGCAAAAGCCGATGAATTTTTGGCGCAGATGTCGTGGGACAAAACCTGGACGCAGATGGCGGAGATGATTGATGAAGTCGTCGGTCAAAAAGTCAAAAAATTTGCTGCTTAGAATTTTTATATAAAAAACGTGAACTACCTTGTGAATTTTTTTACAAATAGTTTTCAAATTACGAAAAAGGGGAAGAAAAAATGTTTGATTATTTGATAGTCGGTGCCGGTTTTGCCGGCAGCGTGCTTGCCGAGCGGCTTGCCAATGGTTCTGACAAAAAGATTCTGATGTGTGATAAAAGATCACACATCGCCGGAAATGCTTTTGATTTCTACAATGACGACGGAATATTAATACACAAATACGGACCACATATTTTCCATACGAATTCGCTCGAAGTTTTCGAATATCTTTCGCGTTTTACCGAATGGCGCGAATATCAGCATCGCGTTTTAGCCAGCGTTGACGGAATGTTCGTGCCGATGCCGATCAATCTCGACACAATCAATAAACTTTACGGCTTGAATCTGACTTCGTTTGAAGTCGAAGATTTTTTCGAATCCAAAGCCGAAAAATGTGAAACGGTTCGCACCTCGGAAGATGTCGTCGTGTCAAAAGTCGGACGCGAACTTTACGAAAAGTTTTTTCGCAATTACACGCGCAAACAATGGGGTCTTGATCCGTCGGAACTCGACGCTTCGGTTACTTCGCGTGTGCCGACGCGAACAAATCGTGATGACCGATATTTTACGGATTCTTATCAGGCGATGCCGAAATACGGTTACACGCGGATGTTTGAAAAAATGCTCGACAATCCGAATATCAAAATAATGCTCAACTGCGATTATCGTGAAATCGCCGATCAAATTCGGTATAAGGAAATGATTTATACCGGTCCGGTTGATTCGTTTTTCAATTACCGATACGGCAAACTTCCCTATCGTTCGCTGGAATTCAAGCACGAAACACACGATAACGAAAAATTTCAGGATGCGCCCGTGGTTAATTATCCGAACGACCAGGCGTTTACGCGAATTACGGAATTCAAGTATTTAACCGGACAAGAACACAAAAAAACAAGCATCGTTTATGAATTTCCGCAAGCGGCGGGCGATCCTTATTATCCGATTCCACGTAAGGAAAATGCCGAAATTTACGCCAAATATAAAACTCTCGCCGACGCACGTTCCGATGTGCATTTTGTCGGACGACTTGCGACATATAAATACTACAATATGGATCAAATCGTGGCGCAAGCATTGATGACTTACGGCAAAATTGAAGGTTTGAAACGAAAAGCGGCAACGGTAAAAACAAGTACCGCAAAAGCGTTTGCCGCCACAAATTCGGCAAATAACACTGCTGCTGTCTCAGTCAGTTAAAATATATTTAGTTTGTCCAATCCCTCGGCAGGTAAAAATTCGTCTTTACCTGCCGATTTGCTTTTTCTAAATTTCTCAAGTGAATAACCAAGAATCTTCGTCGACTACAAAGCAGACAAAAAGCGTGGTATATTTAGAAATCAATCAACCAGATCACGATTGTTTTCAACGATGTCATATCAAGTAATTGCCAGAAAATGGCGACCGCAAACATTTCAAGAAGTAATCGGACAGGAAGCGATTACGCAAACACTGCGAAACGCCATCGAACACGACCGTCTGCATCACGCTTATATCTTCAGCGGTTCGCGCGGAGTCGGCAAAACTACGACGGCGCGACTGCTTGCCAAAGCGTTAAATTGCCGTAAAACCGACAAACCGAATCCGATACCGTGCGCGGCGAACGATCCTGACGCTTGTGCTTCGTGTAAGGAAATTTCGGAAAGCCGTTCGATTGACGTTTTGGAATTTGACGCGGCTTCGCACACCG
>JBDTSO010000057.1:0-11088 GCA_039931085.1 Acidobacteriota bacterium
AAGGTTTTAAGATTGCGATGTTTTCGCTGGAAAACGGACGTTATACAGTCGCTTCCGGCGCAACGGGCGTTATCAAAGCGAGTCGTGATGCGTCGGTTGCTTATGCAAACACGCGCGAAGTGCAGGGGCAGACAATCGCTAATTTCCAGCTCGTCAAACAAAAAATCGCCGAGATGCAGGCGGATTATGAAATGTGTCATCTTTTGTGGTTAAAAGCCGGTTGGCAGAAAAATGAAGGAAAAAATTCGACGAAAGCGGCTTCGCTGGCAAAATGGCAGGCGACGATTCGGAGCGAAAAAGCGGCTTCGATGGCGATTGAGGTTCACGGCGCGAACGGTTATACGAATGATTATCCGGTTGAAAGGTATTTGCGAAACTGCAAAGCCGCGATTATTTACGAAGGAACGCGCGATATTCATACGCTGATGCAGGCGGATTGGGCGTTGGGTTTGAAAAAAGAACCGAATGCGCGTGTGTCGCTTCCGGCTTATCAACCGAAAGAGCAGGAAGCAAAAACTGCCGGTTAAAATTGTGAGTCAAATTTAGAAAAGCGTGAGAAAATAAAATTTCTCACGCTTTTCATTTTTAAATTCGGATGAATTTATTTGCTTAAAAATTAAATCTAAAAGCAAATTGAATTTGCCGATTCGTTCCCAAACCGACGCTTCTTTCCACCGTCGAGCGCAATAAACCGAAGGTCGAACCGGCGGCTGACTGCGTAAAGGCTTGTCCAGGCTGCAATCCTCCGCCAATGGTGTAAAAATTACCCGTTGCATTATAAGCAATTGATGGTAACGCCTGATTTAACCGCGATGACGGACTGGCAAAGTTCGTGATATTAAAGATATTGAAAACTTCCGTGCGAAATTCAATATTCATTCTTTCGTTAAAACGAAAGCGTTTTGCCAAAACCAAATCGAGTTGTCGGAAATTCGGACCGCGCAGCGCGTTACGCTGTAAATCTCCGAAAGTTCCGGGCGCGGGCGCGGCAAATGCCGCCGGATTGATAAAGCTGCGGTCATTATTTAAGTAAAATGATTGACCGGAAACGATATTCGGACGACGCACATTACGCGATGCGCCGCCGCCCGGAACATTGGCAACCGCGATAAATCCTGACGGAAGCGGCACGGAACTGCTGACGCTCGGCAAAGCTGTCGTGAAACCCTGCGGAACTGTCGTCGTTCCGCCCGTTGCGTTGCTGACGAAAGTGCATCCGGCGGAGTTGGCGCATTGCGCCACAACGTCGTCGCGCACAATGTTGACTTCAATCGGCAAACCGCTGCGGGCATTGACGATTCCGCCGATTTCCAAACCGCCGACGAGAAAATTTGCCGCTTTGCCTAAATCGTATCTTCTATTTTTGCCGATTGGCAACTCATAAAGTGCGCTGAGATTGAATGTATGACGCACGTCAAAGGTATTTCTGCCGCGGTCGGCTTCAAAATTATCGAGTTGCGCCGAAGTTCTCGCTTCGTTAGAGCCGGAAGTCGTGCCGAAACTGCTTTGATATGTGTACTGCGTGTTTAATGTCAGTCCGGTGTTGAACCGCCGCGCCAGCGAAAGCTGCAAAGCGTTATATTTGTCGTCGCCGCCGCTCGTTTTATAATCAACTTCGGCAAACGGCTGAAACCGATTCGTGCCGGAGATAATGTCAAATTCGCGGACGGTGGTTACACCGATCACCCGTCCGGCGGCATCAGTTCGGTTAATTACGCCGACTCCGGTCGGCAGATTCGTGCCGTTCAAAATCGTCGTCTGCCCCGGCAAAATTTTGTTGGCAACGCTTCGTAAAAATAAATTGCGTCCCTGACTTCCGACATACGCCACTGTTCCGACGAGATTATATGGCAGTTCCTGTTGGAGCGAAACCGTGTATTGATAAATTTTTTCGGGAACTGTGTATTCATTTGCGTAAGCCCGCGGCTGATATTGGCGGTTGTTCGGATTGTTGTTGAAATTATCAACAATCGCCGGAATATTCGCCGGAAACGCGAGCAGCGAACCGCTTGAAATGGTTGAAGAAATACGGTCGCTTTCAATCGGCTGAATTTGATCTTCGGTTTGTCCGGGTCCGTAATAAATACCGAAACCGGCGCGAAACAGCGTTTTGTTGCCGCCGAAAAAACCGTCCGTTTTATCGGCATACGGCGCGTAAGTAATCGCAACGCGCGGACCGAAATTTGTTTTTGAAGATTTAAAAGAGGCTTCGCTCGGCGGTCGAAGTGTGCCGGTATCAATGTCGAATAAAACCTTTAAGTTACGGTCTTCGCGCAAAGGCGAATAGTATTCATAACGCAAACCGTAGCTCAAAGTTAAATTCGGACGAATTTTCCATTCATCCTGTCCGTAGGCAATATAATACTCCTGTTTCGCCAAACGCTGTCCGGTTGCGCCGTCGTTGAACGGACTCGGCGCACTGACATCGCCCAAATACTGAACACGCGACGGTGTATTATTTAAGAAAGCAGCGAGATTTGAAAATGTATAAGTTGTGCCGCCGAGTCGGTCTGTATAAAGCCGAACAAGACGAAGTTCACCGCCGAATTTGACGTTGTGATTGCTCGGTGTCCAACTGTAACTGTCAATAAACGCCAGCGAATACGGAGTATAAGGCTGTCCGCGTCCGTTGGTCGCGCTGTTGGCGCGAACCAAACCGCCCGGCACGGCGATTCCCGAAGAATTTCCCTGTCCGGCAATGCCCGATTGAGCGACGCTTCCCGAAATATTAACCGTCGCGGCTGAAAAATCGAAGCCGTTGACGGTCGGCGCAAAGCCGTTGATGCGCGTTCTCGCGCCGTTATAACCGATGCGGAATTCGTTTAATGAATTACTGTTAATGATTGATGTCCAGCCGAAAACGCCGTTTTGCGGCGTGGCTTCAATATCTACGCGCCGTCCGGTTACGCCTTCGGGCGTGTTGTCCGAAGCGTTGTCGCGGAAAAAACGAAAATAAAAACTGTTCGTGTCGTTGGCTTTAAGGTCAAAACGCGCTGAATAAGCGTTTTCATTAGTCTTTTCAGTGTCTTGAAGCTGAACGATCTCAAATCCCGGCGTGGTCGCCGCGCCCGGAATGACAACGGCGTTCGGTGAACGAAACGCCGCAATAAACGGTTGAACTGAAGCACTGACAGGTGTTGTTGTTCCGGGAATCAACGCGCCCGGTTGCGCCAGAGCCAAACTCGGCGCGGCTTCGATAAAATTCAATCCGGTTCGCACACGGTAGCCTTCATAACTGCCGAAGAAAAATAATCTGTTTTTGATGATCGGTCCACCGATTGAACCGCCGAATTGGTCGAGCTTTAAATCGCTCTTTGGAATTCCCGGCGTAATATTGTCAAAAAAGTTTCTCGCGTCCAACCCGCTTCGGCGCAGATATTCAAAAGCCGAACCGTGAAATTGGTTGCCGCCGGATTTTGTAACGACGCTGATTTGACCACCCGTTCCAGTGCCGAGTTCGGCGGGAAAATTGCTCGAATCAACGCGAAATTCCTGTATGTTTTCCAGACTCGACTGCAACCGAAATGGCGACGGAACTTCGCCGTTCAAATTGCCCGGCGAAGCGTCAATAATCGCCGTTCCTTCCACGCCGTCGTAACGAATGACGTTTTGCTGATTGGCGCGTCCGTTAAAACGAATATCGCCGAAAGTTCCCGAACCGCTGTTGACCGCGCCCGGAGCTTGCAGATAAAGCTGCGAAACCTGCCGCCCGTTGACCGGCAAACCTTCGACTTCTCGCTGGTTGACATTGGCACTCAAAGCCGCCGAAGCCGTGTTTATCGCCGCTTCCGATTGAGTAACATTGACCACGGCATTTGCACCGGCGGGCTGCAATTGACCGCCGTAATTTAGTTCCTGTCCGACTGAAAGTTGGACATTTTTCTGCTCGGAATCAGCAAATCCCTGATTGCTGATTTTAATTGTGTAAAAAGATGGTCTTAAGTTGGTAACTATGAAAAGTCCTTGATTGTCGGAAGTTACGGTTCGTTCCTCGCCGGTTTTTTCATTGCGGATAAGAATCGTTGCATTCGGCACAAACGCCCCGACCGAATCGGTAACCGTTCCGACGATTTTGCCGGAATCGTTTTGTCCGAAAGTTGTTAAGGCAAGCATTAAAGCCGTTGCAAAAACGGATAAAATATACTTGAGCCGTTCATTTTTTAGTAAATTCATAAAATTCTCCTTAAAAGGTAAATTTGATCGCTTTGTATTAAATAAATTTGTGCAAAAGTCGTAAATTCAGCGATTTAGTGCGCCGAAATTGACTTTTGCGAAAATATTTTGAAATTGGAATTGGTTTCAAACTGTAATGCTAGAGGCGGGAGGTTAATAAGTTGTAAAGTCAATCTTAAATAAATGTTAATAATTTTAGATCTACTAAAATTTTGCGAACTACAAATACTTTCGCCTTTCATCATTTGCCATTCGCCTTTCGACAAGTTGGTATGCTCTTTGCATATAACAAGATATAAGACAAAAAGCACAATTAAGTGTTTTAAATACATACGTTTTTGGTATGCAAAATTTAGAAGGAGAAAATAAAAATGTTAGTTAATGAAATTATGACGGAAAGTCCAGCTTGCTGCACAGCCGATGCGAGTTTGCAAGAAGTGGCGAAAATGATGGTTACAAATGATTGCGGATGTATTCCGGTGGTTGAAGATATGGCGCACAATAAACCAATTGGAATGATTACCGACCGCGATATTACTTGCCGCGCAGTTGCCGAAGGAAAAAATCCGCTCGATTTGACGGCGGGCGATATAATGACCAAAAACGTAATTACAGTTACGCCCGACACATCGGTCGAAGATTGCTGTAATATGATGGAAGACAATCAAATAAGACGGATTGCCGTGATTGACGAAAACGGCGGTTGCTGCGGAATGGTCGCGCAAGCCGACATCGCCATTAACACCAACGACAATAAAACGGCGGAAGTCGTTCAAGAAGTTTCAAAAGCAAGCGCGTAGTTTATTGGAATTTTTCAAAGATAAAAAGGTTAGCGGAAAATTTATTTCCGCTAACCTTTTTTTCATTTTAATCAAAAGATTTATCTTCCCGAAGAAAGTTGAAGACGAGCCTGCGCTCTTTCGAGGCGTTCCATTTCCGCTTCAAATTCTTCTTCTGAGCCTTTCCAAGCGTTCAATTCTTTTTCAGCCGCATCGCGCTCGATTTTTGCCGCTTCAACGTTTATCTCACCGGAAGATTCAGCGACATCAGCCAAAATTGAAACACTATCGGCACTGACTTCGACAAAACCGCCGGAAATGACCATTTTTTCCGTCGCGCCGCCTTTTGTATAAGATAAAATTCCCGGCTTGAGCGAAGAAATTAATGGTGCGTGATTAGACAAAATACCGACTTCACCACTTGCCGTCGGAATCGTAACCGATTCAACCGCTTCACTTAGAACCTTTTTCTCAGGCGTTACAATTTCTAAATTCAACATATCATTTATCATTTATCATTGAACATTTATCAACTGACAAATGATAAATGTTCAATGTTTAATGTTAAGCTCCCGCTGCCATTTTCTTGGCTTTTTCTCTGGCTTGTTCGATTGTGCCGACCATATAAAATGATTGTTCCGGCATATCATCGCATTTTCCGTCAAGAATTTCGCGGAAACCTTTAATCGTATCTTCGATTTTGACGTATTCGCCTTTCAAACCAGTAAATTGTTCGCCGACGAAAAACGGCTGCGAGAAGAAACGCTGAACTTTACGCGCCCGCGCCACCGTTAATTTATCGTCTTCGCTCAATTCGTCAAGTCCGAGAATGGCGATGATGTCCTGCAAATCTTTGTAACGCTGCAAAATCTTTTTGATTTCCTGCGCCGTATTATAATGTTCATCGCCGACAATATCGGGTGTCAGGATTGTCGAGTTGGAAGCGAGCGGGTCAACTGCCGGATAAATTCCGAGTTCGACGATTTGCCGTGAAAGCGCAGTTACAGCGTCCAAATGCGCGAAGGTTGTCGCCGGCGCGGGATCGGTGTAATCGTCCGCCGGCACATAAACGGCTTGAATCGAAGTGATTGCACCTGTTTTTGTTGACGTAATGCGTTCCTGCATTTCGCCCATTTCCGTCGCCAATGTCGGCTGATAACCAACCGCCGACGGCATACGTCCGAGAAGCGCGGAAACTTCCGAACCGGCTTGTGTAAAGCGGAAAATATTGTCAACAAAGAAAAGCACATCGTTTCCCTGATCGCGGAAATATTCGGCAACCGTCAAACCCGATAGCGCAACCCGCAGACGCGCTCCCGGCGGTTCGGTCATCTGTCCGTAAATCAAAGCCACTTTTGAATCTTTCAGAGCGTCTTTGTCAACTTTTGTCATATCAAATTCGCCTGTTTCTTCAAAGTTATGCAGGAAATCGTCGCCGTAAGCAATAACTTTTGATTCGACAAATTCGCGCAGCAAATCGTTGCCTTCGCGCGTTCGTTCGCCGACTCCGGCAAATACCGAATAACCGCTGTGTTCGGTGGCGATGTTCGTAATTAATTCCTGAATCAAAACTGTTTTGCCAACGCCCGCGCCGCCGAACAGACCAATTTTTCCGCCGCGCTTAAACGGTTGAATAAGGTCAATAACCTTGATTCCCGTTTCAAACATTTCGAGTTCCGTCGCCTGTTCGTCAAACGTCGGCGCGTGGCGGTGGATCGAATCACGCTGTTCTGAAACAACCGGACCAAGTTCATCAACCGAATCGCCGATGACGTTCATTACGCGCCCCAAAGTCGGAACTCCGACGGGAACAGTAATCGTGTTGCCCGTGTCAATTGCTTTCATTCCGCGCACCATTCCGTCCGTCGGAAGCATCGAAACCGCGCGCACACGCCCTTCGCCCAAATGCTGCTGAACTTCGACGATCACGTCAACCGGCGTTTCAACATCGAACCCTTCCGATACGATGCGTAACGCCTGATAAATCGGCGGTAAATAATTATCTGAAAATTCTACGTCAACAACCGGACCGATAATCTGTGCGATGTGTCCGACTTGACCTTTTCCTTCATTAGCCATTTTATAATTTGCTCCTCAGTAATAGACTGTTAAAAAGGTATGATAACAAAGGAAAAAGAATATCATAGTCGTTCGATGTTAGGCAAAGACGGCTTGTGAAATTTGTCGCTAAGTTTCAAGGAATACTTTTAACTTTTTGAATTCAGGCAACTTTGACCGATAATAATGAAAGAACAATTGAGGATTGCTGCAAATGAACAAAATTAAAATTCTTCCTGACAATCTGGCAAATCAAATCGCGGCGGGCGAAGTCGTCGAACGTCCGGCTTCGGTTGTTAAAGAGTTAGTCGAAAACGCGATTGATGCAGGCGCAAGCCGTATAAACATTGACATCGAACTCGGCGGCAGACGTTTGATGCGCGTGTCTGACGACGGCGAAGGAATGTTGCGCGACGACGCGATTTTGGCGTTTGAACGCCACGCGACATCAAAGATCAAAACGCTCGAAGATTTGGGCGCGATCAACACGCTCGGCTTTCGCGGCGAAGCGTTGGCTTCGATTGCGTCGGTCGCCAAAGTCGAACTTGTTACAAAAATCGAAGAAGACGCGGCGGCAACTAGAGTTTTGATCGAAGGCGGAAAACTTATTGATGTCAAAGATTTCGCGCGTCCGACCGGAACGACTTTGAGCGTCCGCGATTTGTTTTTCAACACACCGGCGCGGCGAAAATTTATGCGTTCGGAAGCGACGGAAAATTATCACATCATAAATATCGTAACGCATTACGCGCTGGCGAATCCTGAAATCGCTTTTACTTTGACCAATAACGGACGCGAAAATTTGCGGCTCGCGCCCGCCAAAGATTTGCGCGAGCGGTCTTATCAAATCTTCGGCGCAAATTTAATCGAAAGCCTTTTGCCCGTTGACGGCGGGCGCGAATTTATCGCCAAAATCAAAGGTTTCGTGTCCGCGCCGCGTGAACGGCGGACGACACGCGAAGCGCAGTTCTTTTTTATCAACGGGCGATTTGTCCGCGATAAAATCATCGCCGGCGGTTTATTAGAAGGTTTTCGCGCCGTCTTGCCGCACGGCGTTTATCCGGTGGCTTTTCTTTTTTTGGAAATTCCGCTCGAAGAAATTGATGTCAATGTTCACCCGTCAAAAACCGAAGTCCGTTTTCGCCGTTCGCAAGCCGTCAAAGAAGTTATCGCCGAAGCGATTCGCGGAGCGTTGGCAAGTGCGGGAATAGTTTCTAGTCGAGAGTCGAGAGTCGAGAGTCGAGAGTCGGAAGCGTCTGCGTCAGCGGACGGTTTATCTGTGCTTAAAGACCTCAATATTGAACAATCACGCATTGAATTCCAAAATATAAATGATAAATCTCAAGAGGTTTCTTTTAATGAAAATTTTGAAAGTAAGAATAAAGCAAGCGAAATAATTACGGAAACGGATAATTTGTCTGAGGTAGAGATTTTCTCCGACGATTTTGAACAATCCGCACAAGAAAAAGGTCGAGAGTCGAGAGTCGAGAGTCGAGAGTCAGAAAGTGGAGATCAACTTATTGAACAAACTAAGGATGAAGGACAATGGACGAAGGACAAAGATTTTCTTCCGACTCTCGACTCTCGACTCTCGACTTCCTTGCCGCCTGTCAATTCCGCCGAAAAAGTCGTTAAAGAAATTGGAATTGAGAATCTTTCATCGTCAAAAATTCGCCCGATTTCGCAGCTTCACAACAGCTACATTATTGCGGTTGACGATGAAGGAATGCTGCTGATTGACCAGCACGTCGCACACGAACGGATTCTGTTCGACAAATTCAGACAAAAAGAACACGAACGCAAAATCGAATCGCAAAATCTTTTATTGCCGGAAACCTTCGATTTAACGCCCGCGCAAGCCGTCGCCTTTGATCTGGTTGAAAAGGAATTGGAAAACGTCGGCTTTGCGCTGATGCGGCTTTCGGGCAGAACGATTGCCATTAAAGCCGTCCCGACTGATTTACCGCCCTCGGAAGTGCGAAATTTGTTGGCGGAAATTTTAGATTCCGTGGACAGCGTAAAACGCGGAAACGCGCGTGAAACTCTGCGCGACGACATCGCCGCAACTTTAGCTTGCAAAGCCGCCGTCAAAATAAATATGAAACTCACACTGGAAAAAATGCAGTGGCTGATTGATCGGCTTTTGATAACTTCGTCGCCGACGACTTGCCCGCACGGACGACCCGTAATTTTGCGCCTGACAATGAAGGACATCGAGCGCGGTTTTCATCGCACATAAAAAAGTTTGATAAAATGACCCAATGAAATCGGAAATTCGTGAAACTCCCGACTCCGGTTGGCGCAGAAAACTGCACGAGATAATTTTGAAGCGGACACCGCCGCCGGACGAGCGTTCGACATCATTCTGATTTTTGCGATTATCCTGAGCGTTCTTGTCGTCATTTTGGACAGCGTGAACAGTTATCAGGAAAAACACGGCGATTTTCTTTACGCCGCGGAATGGTTTTTTACGATTCTTTTTTCTATCGAATATCTGTTGCGCTTAATCAGTGTTCGTCGTTCTTGGCATTACGAGCTGAACTTTTACGGCATAATTGACATTCTTTCGATTTTGCCGACATAATTGAGTCTTTTTGTTCCGGGCGTACAGTATCTTTTGACGGTTAGAATTTTGCGCCTTCTGCGGATTTTTCGTGTTTTGAAATTAACCGAATATCTAACTGAAGCCCAAATTCTTAATAATGCGCTGCGGGCGAGCGCGAAAAAAATCGGCGTGTTTATACTCGCGGTTTTGTCTTTGGTAACCGTCATCGGCTTGATAATGTATGTCATTGAAGGCGAAGCAAACGGATTCAATGACATTCCGACGAGCATTTATTGGGCAATCGTATCTTTAACAACCGTCAGTTACGACGACGTTTCGCCGCGCATTTCGCTCGGACAAATTTTCGCTTCGATTGTAATGATTTTAGGTTACGGAATCATCGCCGTGCCGACGGGAATCGTTACGGTTGAAATGGCGAAAGCCGGTAAAAAATCGGCAACAACACAATCTTGTTTCGCTTGTTCGTCCGAAGGACACGACGCGGACGCTGTTTTCTGCAAATACTGCGCGGCGCGATTATAAGGATTGAAATTCCCCTCTACAACTAAATATAAATTTTTTCGGTTTCATAACTGTAATGCCGCACCCGCATCATACTACGAACCTCATCGAGTAGTTTTGACATAAAATTAAAAAGCTAATTAAAATTTTTCAACGGAATTCCTGTTTCAACGGAATTATGAGCTTGAAAATTTGTGGTTGTCAAATAATTATTGACTTTCATTTTAAATTTGAGCTATAAATAAGTCGGTATAACAAAACCGAAATTCGGTTCAATACAAAGTTCGCCAGCTTCGCTTTATATTCGGGAGATATGAAATGAAACAATTAAATATCAAAGTTTTGACTTTAGGTTGCATCTTGTTTGCCACAACAATTGTTGGCGCACAGACAAACTTGCTTCTAAATGGACAGGCTGATTATAAAACTGAACATTGGAACGTCAAGTATAATACAACTGTTGAAGAATTTAACGGAGATAAAGTTTTTGTACTTCGCAACGATGGTAATCTCCAGCAATGGTTTCAATTAAAGGACGAAGCCATTGGCAAGTATGCTCTTTTAATTGGACGTGTTTCGAGCCAACGAGCTAACGTTGATGGCAAAACGACCCCAAATACGCCTTATTTATTCGTAGCTACGCTAGTTCCGAAAATTGTCATAGGCGAAGGTCAAATATTGCCTGACGACGCAAAAGGTGAAAACGATTGGCATACAATATACGCTATTCATCAATTGCCGAAGGAAGAATTTTCAGGCTTTTTGAAATGTTCCTTACATCAACGGAACAGTCGCAAAGGTGAAAACGTTCCTAATGAAGGTTCAGCGGTTCGTTTCGACAATCTTGGTTTATATTTGTTTGATACCGAAGAAGACGCGCTAAAGTTCGCCAAAGCGTATAAATAACGGGCAGGCGAACAAATCAATGGACGTGAGGGCGAAACAGCGACTTTCTTATCAATGGCTTCTGTTAAACCTAAGCGGGCTTTCTGGCGGTTTCGCCCCACGTCA
>JBDTSO010000058.1:0-11031 GCA_039931085.1 Acidobacteriota bacterium
AGTAAGGATAACGGCGACGAACATTTTTTTCTAAAATCCGCGCTGAAATAGCCGGCAGCCGGAAAGTAAAAAAGGCGAAGATGATGTCTTCGCCTTTTTTTCATGATTTATAAAGAATCAATTTAGTATTTCATTAAATCGCGCAAAGCCGTTTCGACATCTTCGATCTGCGGCAAGATGAAATCTTCAAGTTGCGGCGCATAGCCGACAAATGTATCGGTTGCGCCGACTCTGCGGACGGGCGCGTCCAAATATTCAAAAAGTTCATCCGAAATTCGCGCCGCGATTTCCGCGCCGTAGCCGTAAGAAATCGGGTCTTCGTGCGCGACGATGACACGCGAAGTTTTCTTGACCGATTCGGCGATGCGTTCCCAATCGTAAGGAACGAGCGTTCGCAAATCGAGAATTTCAACCGAAACGCCGTCTTTTTCCAGACGTTTAGCGGCTTCAAAACTTCTCTGCACCAACGCGCCGAAAGTTACGATTGTTACATCAGTCCCTTCGCGGACAAGTTTTGCTTTGCCGAACGGAATCATAAATTCCGACGACGGATATTGCGATTTATTATAGATTTGCCGGTAAAGATGTTTGTGTTCAAGGAACAAAACCGGATCATCGCAGCGGATCGCCGTCCTCAACAAGCCGTTTGCGTCCAAAGCGGTTGACGGATATGCAATCATCAATCCCGGCGTATGCGAAAAAAGCGTCGTGCCGCTTTGAGAATGATAAACCGCGCCGCCTTTTAAGTATCCGCCGACGGGAACGCGAATAACCATCGGGCATTTCGTGTCGCCGTCGCTTCTCCAGCGCGTTACGGCGACTTCGTTGCGGATTTGGTGAAATGCAGGGAAAATATAATCAAAAAATTGAATTTCGACGACGGGTTTTAAGTTGCGAATCGCCATTCCGACGGCGCGACCGACGATGTTTGCTTCAGCTAAGGGCGAATTGAAAACACGCGCCGACCCGAATTCCCTTTGCAGATTCGCCGTAACTTTGAACACGCCGCCTTTGCCTTTGACCTGTTCGAGATATTCTTCGCGCGAAACGTCGGCGACATCTTCGCCGAAGACGACAATGCGCTCATCACGCGCCATTTCTTCGTGCAGACAGCGATTAATCAGGTCAACCACCGTTCCCGCGTTGCCGGACAATTCCGCGCCTTCTTCGGTATCGAAATCCTTGCTCGTCGGGTCAACATCCGGCGAAAAAACATTTCGCAAAGCGGTTTCGCCTTCGGGTTGCGGCGTATTTATCGCAATGTCCGAAGCCTCGTTGATTTCCTTATCAACTTCCTTTCGCAGTTTTTCCAAATCTTCCGAAGAAATAATCTCTTCGGTCATCAGAAATTCTGCGAAAGTTTTGATCGGATCTATTTCCGCGTCTTTTTGGCGTTCTTCTTCGGGACGATAAAGTTTTTCGTCGTCCGAAAGCGAATGCGAATACGGACGAATGACTTTGGCGTGAACGAACGCCGCGCCTTTGCGCTCACGGCAAAATGCTACGGCTTTTTTAAAGGTTTCGTAAGATTCGATCGGATTCGTGCCGTCGCATTTTTGAATCAGAAGATTCGGAAAACCTTCAACTAACTTTGAAATATCGCCGCCCGCCGTGCCGACTTCGACGGGCGTACTGATCGCATAGCCGTTGTCTTCAACGACGAAAATGACGGGCAATTTTAGATTACAAGCCGTGTTCAAGGCTTCCCACCATTCGCCTTCCGAAGATGTGCCGTCGCCGATTGACATATAAACGACTTCATCGCCTTTGAAACCGATGATTTTATCCTGTAATTCTTTCATCAAAGAGGCGCGATAAGACGCTTCCGCCGCACCAACAGCGTGAAGTGCCTGTGATCCGGTGCAGGAAGATTGCGAGGGAACATTCAGTTCAATACTGCCCCAATGCGATGGCATTTGTCGTCCGTGCGAATTCGGATCGGCTTCCGCACCAACCGCCGCAAGCAACATTTCCTGCGCCGTCATTCCGAGTCCGAGCATCAAAGCGCGATCTCGATAATACGGAAAAAACCAATCGTAACCGGCTTTCATCGCCTGCGCCGCTGCGACAAGCACAGCTTCGTGTCCCGCGCCGGAAATCTGGAAAAAGATTTTATTCTGACCTTTTAACTGTATTTCCTTGTCGTCAACACGCCGCGACATATACATTATGCGATACATTTCGACGAGCGTTTCCGCGCTCAAACCACTGTAATCTTTCGCCGGTTTTTTCGGCGCGGTTTTCGCAGATTTGCCATTGTTTGCTGCCGAT
Organism: Acidobacteriota bacterium; assembly: GCA_039931085.1. GTDB lineage: Bacteria > Acidobacteriota > Blastocatellia > Pyrinomonadales > Pyrinomonadaceae. Next base: position 2,272 of record JBDTSO010000058.1, read on the forward strand.
GATTTTACAGTTTTCGCCGACTTTTTAGTTTCCTTTTTTGCCGTTTCCGCGACTGCTTCGGCAGTTTTAATGACGGTTGATTTCGCCGTAAAACCATCGGCTTCGGTGCGTTTCGGTTTTTCGATTATTTTATCCGGTATTTTTCCGCTTTCCGCTTTGACGCTTTTTTTAGCCGAAGCCTTTTTATTATTCGTTTTGCCGTTGTTTTTTGCCGCAGTATCGGCTTTTTTTGTTGCTGTTGCCACTATAAATATCTCCTGATAAATAATTACATTATAAATTAATTTTTGATAAAAGTTCCCGACGATTTACTTTAAAATGTTCTGCTACGTTGTCCAAAATGGCGGCAATAGTGCCGATTCTTAAAGAATTATGATTCGAAATTGTAATGTGATAATTGCCGTTTTCGCCAGTCGCCAATCGAAATATGATTTAGAAACTGTCTAAAAACTCGAAAATTATTGGTTTTGTCATTGAAAATGACTAACATTATAGCCTGGTGCAAAAACCGTCGAGGTTGTTCGAGCAAGTCAGAACCATCTGCGGTAGCGGATGGTTTTAGTTTGGTAATTCGACACTTTAAGATTAAACATTCGAGTTCATTAACTTCAACCGCCCGCTACCGCAGGCGGTTCTGACACGACGATTCGCAATACCAACAATCTATCAGGTTTTTGCACTAGCGAGAATCGCTAGGTCGCAATAAATTTTTCAATCGCTCACTGAAGGTGAGCAACATTTTCCGCCAATTTGTTCGACGCTTTCAGAGTCGGAATGCTGACTATTAAAGTCCTAGCGAGAATCGCTAGGACTTTAATTTTGGTTGCTTTCAGCGATTTTTTCGAGTTTTCAAATAGTTTCTTACAGTTTAATATCTTAATCCGTATAATCCAAATCAAGCGTCATTCGATAATCGTTCGCCATTGTTGGATGTCCGTGCGCCATTGAAACTTCGATGCCTTTTTCATAAACCGATTTTGCCTTTTCACGGTTTCTGATATTTTCGTAAGCCTTTGCCAGCATTCCGTAAGCCGCGCCTTCGTCGTCGGCTTTTGATAAATAATCCTCAAGCGTTTCGATGGTTTTTTGCCAATCTTCCGCTTTTTGGTATTCATTCGCCAAACCGAATAAAACCACTGTATTGGTCGGATCGGCTTCAATCATTTGTTTGAAAACTTCTATTCTGTTTTGCATTAAATCATTTAATCAAATAAAAGTTTAATAGCCAAATTACACTAAGTTTGAAAATGTTTATAACGACAATTTCACTCAGACCGCCGTTTGTTTTATATTGAACCTATATGAATCAGGAATTTCCGCAACCGCAATTTTCTCCGCTTGAATTTGAGCGAATTCCGGTTGAAAAGCAACTGCAAAAGACAGATGAATTGTTTAAAACGCTCAACCGGCGGCGCACCGTGCGCGATTTTTCCGGTGAAAATGTGCCGATTGAACTGATTGAAAAAGCCATCGCCTGTGCTGGAACCGCGCCTTCGGGAGCAAATTTGCAGCCGTGGCGTTTTGTAGTCGTTCAAGATGCGGAGATCAAACGTAAAATCCGCGAAGCTGCAGAAAAGGAGGAATATGAAAGTTATCACGGGCGAATGTCGGAAAAATGGCTGCGTCGGCTCGCCACACTCGGAACGGACGAACACAAACCTTTTTTGGAAATCGCACCGTATTTAATCGTCGTTTTTCGCATCAATTCGATTACTGAAAACGGCGAAACCGAGCCGACTTATTATTCGCAGGAATCGGTCGGCATCGCCGTCGGAATGCTGCTTGCGGCACTGCACAACGCGGGTTTGGCGACACTGACGCACACGCCTTCGCCGATGAAATTTTTACAGGAAATCTTGCAGCGTCCGAAAAATGAAGTTCCGTTTGTGCTGATTCCCGTCGGTTATCCTGCGGAAGATGCGAAAGTTCCGAACATCAAACGCAAGAAATTGAGCGAAATTATGCAGATTGTCTAAAAGTTATCCTTCGGTCAAATGAATCAGATGTCCCATTTTTTCTTTTTTCGTCCGCATATAATGGGCGGCGGGTTCTTTGGATTCGACTTCAATCGGAACTCGTTCGACGACCTGCAATCCGGCATCTTCCAACGCTTTGATTTTGTCGGGATTATTCGACATCACGCGCACTTTGCACAAACCCAAATCGAAAAGTATTTCGGCGCATTGCTGATAATTTCTGCTGTCAACAGCAAAACCTAATTTTTCGTTAGCTTCTACCGTGTCTGCGCCTTTGTCTTGCAGAGCGTAAGCGCGAATTTTATTGATGATTCCGATGCCGCGACCTTCCTGCTGCTGATAAACGATTGCGCCGCGTCCGGCTTCTTCAATTAATTCCATCGCTTTTTCGAGCTGCAAACCGCAATCACATTTTATCGAACCAAATACATCGCCCGTCAAACATTGCGAATGAATTCTCACCAGCGTCGGCACCTCCGCCCGCATCTCGCCTTTGAACAACACAACAAATTCTTCGCTGCTATTTAAGGAGCGATAACCTGCAATTTTGAATTCGCCGATTTGTGTCGGCAGATGCGCTTCGGCAATTTTTTTTACCGAAATGGTGTGCGTTTTCGGCAAACAATCTTGATCGTTTTTTGTCAAATTATAATCTCCAGCTAAAAACATAATATATTTGACTTTAATTATAACTCTAAGGAGGCTGAAAATACAGACTGAGATAAACTCAACAATAAATTCTACAGCGAAATTTAATGTTCTACGAATGAAATTTTTATTTAAAACAAAAAACCGACGGATGTTTTAACAGCCCAAGCGTCAAATTCATTAACCGTCGGTTCTTTTATATTCTATTTTTTATCTGTTTTCGAATTTTTCTGATTTTCCGAATTTTCTTCCCTTTCCTGATGAGCGAAAACAGCTTCTTCGTTATTGCCGAAAATTCTTGACAACAGACCGCTTAAAACTTCGGAAACTTTTGAAGGCTGGTTTTCGTCAACCGTAATTGTTAATTCTTCGTTCGCAAAAGCCAAATCGAGTTTAGCGAGTTCCGCCGTTTTATGGCGGCAGAATGAACAATTGACCAAATGTTTAACAATCGGCTGAGTTTCCCTTTCTCTCAAGTTGCCCTCAACAAAAGCCGTTAAATAATCTTCGTCCAAATGCTGCTCTTCTCCCGTCAAATCATTAGTGGAAATTTTTAAGCGCAGGTATTGCTTAAGCAGTCCTTGAATTTTTATATTTTCCAAATCCGGTTGTTTATGATGTGCCATTTTTAGTTCCAGCCTCCCGATTAAAAGACGAAGCTAATCTCAATAATTTGCATAAATTTTGGTTTTATAGTGATAAATAATTTACTTCGGATGTGAGAAATGTGGTTTAAGTTGTCATAAGATTTCGATAAAGATTCGGGCTGGCAAGGTCTTGCGTGGCAAGTTCCAGACATATTTCTACTTCTTCATTGCTCAAATTATGAGTTTTGTAAAGCTCCGTGCGGAAGGAATTCGTAACCTTTGAATAACTTTTTTCCAGCCAGCGCATAATAGTTGATTCGTGAGTGCGACTGGCGGGATTTTTTTCACGATTGGATGATTTTCTTTGAAACCAACCGCGCAGCGGCGATTCGGAATCTTCGACAAGCCGCGCAATTTCGCGCATCTTCATATTTTCAACGTGATAATAAAGCAGAAGGAGTTTTTCGTGATCGTCCAAATTCGCAAAAGCATTTTCAATCGCTTGAAGCGTCGCTTTTCGGTAACGGTCTTTGGTAATTTGATCTATCATATCACCTTCGCCGCCCAAATTGACCTCTGCAAAACTTGCGTGAGTGTAACCTTCGCCGACATTTTCCGTCATTTCGTCTAAGGACACCTCGTCGTGGCTGGCGCGGTGCAAATCAACCAGAGAATGCCAAATAACCGTTCGAAGCCAACCGCGCAAACTGCCGCGTCCGCTGTATGTCGAAAACTTTGAAACCCTTTCGCCGTTTACAACTCGCGTGCCGTAAAGTTCGACATAAACCGTATCTACAACTTCCTGCGCGTCAATTTCGGTTCTCGCCAAATGTCGCGCGACTCTTTCCAGATAATTTCGGTGCTGCTGGTCAAATTCCCACCAGGCACGTTCGTTTCCGCCCGCGCAAGCCAGTGCCATAAATAAATCTTCGGCTTGAATTTGCCGCAGAAATTCGTTTAATTCTTCAATTGTCGCTTTTTCAGTCGAATTGACGGAAAGATATTTGCGGCTGGATTTACGCAGTGAATCTTTGAAACAATCAATCAAAACACCAAAATTCGGCGCGTTTTCAACGCATCGTGCGAAAATTTCGTTCATTGTATTTTCACACTGATTAATTAAGTGATCGTGTTTTATAACTTCGGGGGACATTCTATTGAATTATTATAAAAAAATTTTTATATCTTTTCCATTTTTTTGAAGGATTATTTGTTAAATAAAAGTTAATTAACCGATATTGCCGGATTCCAAACTTAGATTTTGATTTTCAACATTTACAGACAGATTTTCCAATTTATCTTCAACATATTGAAGTTGATAAAGCCGCCAGTAAAGTCCGCGATTGCCCAAAAGTTCGTTGTGTGTGCCTGCTTCACGCAGTTCACCGTGGTGGAAGACCAATATTCTATCACATTTTTGAATGGTGGAAAGTCTGTGAGCGACAATTAATGAAGTTCTCGACTGCATTACGCGGTCAACTGCTTGCTGAATCAGTTGTTCGGTTTCCGTATCAATCGAACTTGTCGCCTCGTCCAAAACTAGAATCGAAGGCTCAAAAGCAAGCGCACGCGCAAAAGAAATAAGTTGCTTTTGCCCGACAGAAAGCCCTGCGCCGCGTTCTTTGACGAGTGAATTATAAGTTTCAGGCAATTTGTCAATAAATTCGTCGGCGTGAACTTCACGCGCCGCCCAAATAACTTTATCGTCGGAAATTTCTTTGTTGCCGAGCCGGATATTATCGGCGAGTGAGCCTGAAAAGAGAAAAACATCCTGCAAAACAACGGCGAAATTTTCCCTCAAAGATTCTAAATCCCAATCGTGTAGATCAACACCGTCCAACAAAATCTTCCCTTTCTGAACATCGTAAAAACGCATCAAAAGATTTGTAACGGTTGTTTTTCCCGAACCGGTATGTCCGACCAGAGCGATTGATTCGCCGACATTTATCGAAAACGAAACATTTTTTAAAACGTAATCTTCATCTTTATAAGCAAACCAAACATTTTGAAATTCGATATTTCCGACGGCTTTTCCGGTCTTTTTCGGCACTTCCGGCGTTTTAATTTCAACCGGCAAATCAAGCAGCAGAAAAATTCGGTGCGACGCGACAATCGCCGCCTGCAAAACATTAAATTTATCGGAAAGATCACGTATCGGCTGAAAAAGCTGCTGCGAATATTGGACAAAAGCGATGACAATTCCGATAGTCAAAGCCGTTCCGCTTGCCGAAATGTCGGTCAAAATCATATAACCGCCAAACCAAATGACGATTGCGATGCCGATTGCGCCGATAAAATCAACGAGCGGATAAAAAATCGAGTAATAGTAAATGGTTTCGATATTTGCGTCGCGGTATTCATCGTTAATATCGTGAAAACTATCCTGCGCTTTTTGTTCGGCGTTAAAAAGTTGAACAGTTTGTGCGCCGGAAATATGTTCCTGCAAAAAAGCGTTGAGTTTGGCGGTGCGCGTACGAACTTTGTCAAAACCGATGCGGGCGCGTTTGCGAAACCAATTTGTCGCCGCAAAAAGAAGCGGAACTGTAATCAAAGAAACGAGCGCGAGTTTCCAATCGAGCCAAAACATCATTCCGATAATGGCGAAAATAATGACCAAATCGCCCAAAACATCAATCACTCCGCTTGTAAAAAGTTCATTAAGCGCGTCAACATCGGAAGTTATTCGCGTAATCACGCGCCCGACCGGATTTTTGTCGTAATAAGCGACTTCCTGCTGTTGAAGTTTTGTGAAAATTTGCGTTCTAAGGTCGAACATAACTCTTTGCCCGACAACATTAAGCATTATTTCCTGAATGTATGAAAAGATAAATCGAAACAGAAAAAGACAAAAGAAGGCAAACGGAAACAGCCAAATTCCGTCAGTTTGTTTCGGCGTAATAAAATCATCAACCGCCACTTTTGTAAAATAAGGCTGCAAACTGATCAAAATATTCGTCAAAAAAGTCAGCACGAGCGCAGCCGATGCTAATTTCCAATACGGTTTGAGATAGCGCAGAAGGCGCATTGTTACGCGCAAATCGTAAGTTTTTTCAATTGCTTCTTCTTCTTGTTTCGTTGTTTCCGGGGACATTTTTATTTAATAATCCAACTTGATGTTTTATTCTCTCATCACTGAAAGCGAAATACAATTTACGAACAATTTCCTTATACTCAGGAAACTATTTAACTTTTGTAAAACAAAATAACTTATTGTTCAATAAAAAAATCTTCATAAACCTTTGATAAAACTATGTTTATAAATTTATATAAAAAAATTTTATTTTTGAATCTAAAACCGACATTTTTCCGAATAATATAGTGTAAGCCTGATTAAAGTTGTTTTTGGAAATTTAAGACTAAAAAAATTCAAAAACATAATCCGACTTAGCGATTTTTGAAACACTTCTCTCACCGTACAGCCGACATCGCTGCAATACTGCGATGAAGGGCTGTTTCTCTAATTCATCTCCTTTTTGAACTGAAAATGCCGGATGCTTTTTTACGAAAGCATCCGGCATTTTTGGTTGCGCGGTGCTTTTCGCGTCTGCTTTGTGATAAAATTCCTTTAATATGACCGGAAACGAAATCAGAAGTAAATTTTTAGAATATTTTGAAAAACACGAACATAAAGTTGTCCATTCAAGCCCCGTTTATCCACCGAACGATCCGACGATTTTATTCACCAACGCGGGAATGAACCAGTTCAAAGACGTATTTCTCGGCAACGAACGGCGCGAATATAAACGCGCGACAAGTTCGCAAAAATGTATCCGCGCCGGCGGCAAACACAACGATTTGGATGAAGTCGGGAAAACGGCGCGGCATCATACGTTTTTTGAAATGCTCGGCAATTTTTCGTTCGGCGATTATTTCAAAGCCGACGCGATCAAATTCGCGTGGGATTTTCTGACCGGAAGCAAAGACGAAGGTAAATTGGGACTTGATCCGGCGCATCTCTGGTTCACATATTTTGCTGGCGATGAAAATGTTCCCGCCGATATTGAAGCGCGTGATTTGTGGATCAAAATGGGCGCGAAACCCGAAAGAGTTTTGCCGTTCGGCGCGAAGGAAAATTTCTGGCAGATGGGCGACACCGGACCGTGCGGACCGTGTTCGGAAATCCATTATTATATGGGCGACGAGCCGAATAATCCCGAAAAAAATCGCCCAGAATTCGTCAACGCCAATGTCGGCGACGACACGATTGAAATCTGGAATCTCGTTTTTATGCAGTTTGACCGCGCGAAAGACACGGACGGCAATTTCACATTAACGCCGCTGCCCGCACCGTCGGTTGACACGGGTGCGGGACTCGAACGCATTGCCGCCGTGATGCAGGGCGTGAAATCGAACTACGAAACGGATTTGATTTTTCCGATTGTCGAATTCACGGCGCAATTGGCAGTCGGGGAATAAATGGATTACGCATATTTGCTTAACGAAATTCACTTTGAATGGGATGCGACGAAGGCTTCTGAGAATTTGAAAAAGCATTCGATTTCATTTGAATCGGCTGGCGAAATTTTCTTTGACCCGTTTTTGAAAGTAGTTAATATCGAAATTACTGACGGCGAACAGCGCGAATCGGTTATTGGGCTGACGCTGGATTGGAAAACTCTTTACGTTGTTTATGCCATCCGCGAAGAATCTATTCGACTGATTTCGGCGGGGATGGCGACAAAAACAGAAAGACTGAATTATGAAAATCAATGATTTGAACAAGCGTCTGCAAAAAGAACGACCGACGAAGGAAATAATCTTGAAAATTCCCGAAGACGTTTGCCAAGATTTATCAAAAATCGCCGCCAAACTCGGTTTTTCAAATTCCGAAGCATTAATGCGAGCGTATATCGGACAAGGTTTGCGCGTTGACCTTGAGCGTTTCGAGAGCAAGGAAATGTCGAACTTAGTGGAAAGTTTGCGGCGGCACGGCGTGAAAGATGAAATCATCGCTTCGGCTTTGTCGGATTTAAAGAAGGTCGCTTAACTGAAAATTTGAATATCATTTTACAACTTTTGTTTTAAAAATTTACGATTTACTGAATTTATGAGCGTTTACGAAACTTATGACGAACAGAAACAATTTGCCTGCCGCGTGATTGCCGACCACGCGCGAACGACGGCGTTTTCCATCGCCGACGGGATTTTGCCCGGCAACGAAGGACGCGCTTACGTTTTGCGAAAAATTATGCGCCGCGCGATTTATCACGGGCGCGAGCATCTCAATTTTCACGAAGCGTTTTTCTACAAAGTCTGCGATTTCGTCGTTGACCAAATGAAAGACGCTTATCCCGAACTCGAAACGCAGCGCGAATTTATCGGCAAAATGGTGCGGCTTGAGGAAGAGAGATTTGGCAATACGATGACGGTTGGGTTGGAAAAGCTCAAGGCACCTGAAGTTGAGAACTCAATTGATTTATTACAACAAAGTAAAAGGAAAATTTCAGAAAATATAGGAAATGCACTTTCTAACATAAAAATTCCAACAATTACCCCTGAAATGATAAAGGCTTTACAGGAAAACTTGGCTAAATCTTTACCAACTCCTG
>JBDTSO010000059.1:0-11030 GCA_039931085.1 Acidobacteriota bacterium
ATGTGCAGATTTTTGAAGACTCAATTGACGAACAAAAGTCGGAATTATAAATTTTTATTATTTTCATAACATCAAAGTTCATTGATAAATTTGCTTTTGAAAGTTTCAATACAATTCTTATCAATTGCAGTAAAATTCAATTGTCTGTGTATAATTTAATTTTAATGAATTAGAATTTAAGTGTTTTTTTATCTTAAATTAAAAGCGAGGCTAATATGACACTTGATTTATATCACAAGATTTTGATGAAATTATATGAAGTAACAAAAGGAAAAGATTCTCAAATTGTTGATCTAAAGGATTTAGTTAAAAATCAAGGTTTTTTAGGCAGTTATCACGATATTTTTCAATTTTTGAGCATTCAAGGCTGGATAATGGAAACCTCCAAGGCGGATTATGTAAAAATGACTCATTGGGGTTTGAAAGAAGCCAAAAAAACTCAGGGCAACATAGAGAATCTGACTGATGATTTGACGGAAAAGGCTAACAATCTAACAAAAAGAGTTAAAGAATTATTAACAACGGTTGAAGAATTTGCAACGGAAACGTCGGCTGAAAATTTTGAGCAATTGGAATTAAAAATGGATGAATTAAAATCCGCTGTTAATACATTAAAAGACAATTTTTGAAACATCGCTTGCTATTGTCGGTTATTTTCGTGTAAGATATTCGTTTCCTAGTGAAAGCGTGGGAACGCGATACGTGGGTTTCGCGCCCACTTTTTATTTGGGTTAAAGACGTTTGATGAAGCATTCGATAGAAGGAAAAGTCAGAGAAATAGCTGTACAAGCGACTAAAGAAAACGGTTTGGAATTTGTTCACACCGAAGTTGCCGGAACAAAAAGAAATCTGACAATCCGTGTTTTTATTGACAAAGAAGGCGGCGTAACGCACGAAGATTGCGCGTTGGTCAGCCGGGAAATTGGTGCGGTTCTTGATGAACAGGATACTGTTGAATTGTCTTACACGCTGGAAGTTTCGTCGCCGGGTTTAGAGCGCGGACTTTACAGTTTAAGTGATTTTGAAAAGTTTGCCGGATATCTCGCTAAAGTAAAAACCGAAAAAGCGATTGACGGACAAAAAAACTTTCGCGGGCGTATCGTCGGCATTGAAGATGAAAACGTCGTTTTTGATGATAAAACCAACGGCAGTGTGCGTTTTCCATATAATACGGTGGCAAAAGCAAATTTGGAAATTGATTTAGAAGAAGAGCTGAAAAGAAGTGGTGAACGGTGAGTTATTAACGGTAAATAAAAAATACACTTATCACTCACAGTTCATCTCTATAAAAAAGAAGTTATGACATCCATCGGACAAAGTATCGAAGCATTAGTTACCGAACAGGGAATTGACCGCGATTTGGTGATTGAAGCGATGAAGGAAGCCGTCAAAGCGGCTGCCCGCAAACAATTCAAATCGCAGGACAAAACCGGCGAAAGTATTGAGGTTGACTGGAATAACGAAGAAGGAATCATTGAAATTTCCGCACAAAAAACCGTCGTTAACGAAGTGGAAAATTCATCAACCGAACTTTCGCTGACGGAAGCTCAGGAACTTGCCGGCGATGATGTCGAAATCGGCGATATGTTACTTATTCCGCTGCCGACGGAAGAACTCGGACGAATTGCCGCGCAAACGGCTAAACAAATTTTAGTGCAGAAAGTGCGCGAAGCCATTCGAGAAAAGGTTTATGAAGAATACGTTGATAAAATTGGCACACTTATCAACGGAACAGTTAAACGTTTTGAACGCGGCGATATGATTATTGATATGGGCAATAATCTCGAAGCGATTCTGCCGCGCAGCGAACAGGCGCGAAACGAAGTTTGGAATCAGGGCGAGCGTGTTCGCGTCGTCATTGAAGACGTTTCCAAAGAGTTGCGCGGTCAGCAAATAAAAGTTTCACGCGCTTCGGCGGCACTTCTCAAGCGGTTGTTTGAAATGGAGGTTCCCGAAATTTATGATGATACGGTTGTGATAAAATCAGCCGTCCGCGAACCGGGCGACCGGGCGAAAATCGCCGTTTCATCAAATGAAAAAGACGTTGATCCGGTCGGTGCGTGTGTCGGAATGAAAGGTTCGCGCGTGCAGTCAATTATTAAGGAATTGCGCGGCGAAAAAATTGATATTATCGAATGGTCGGACGAACCTTCGGTTTTTGCCGCCAACGCACTTTCGCCCGCAAAGGTTTCGCAGGTCAGAATTACGGACATCAACAATCGTAAAATGGAAGTAATTGTTACGGAAGATCAGCTTTCACTAGCAATCGGCAAACGCGGACAAAATGTGCGGCTTGCCACGCGGCTCGTCGGTTGGGATATTGATATTGTCAGCGAAGAATTGCTCAAGAAGGAAATTGCACTGAAAATGGGCAAGATGATGGCTTCCGGCGAAGCCGTTCCGATTACGGCACTGCAAATTGTTACGCCGGTGCAAGCCGATGATTTGAAGGAAAAAGGTATTGCGGACGTGGACGCTTTAGCGGCGACTTCGGTTGATGATTTAGTGGATATTTTGGACATCAGTTTAGATGAAGCCGAAAAAATTCTGGGTTCGGCAAAATCTATTGTGGAAGCAAGAACCGCACAGTCTGAACAGACCGGCGAGGTAGAAAGTTCGGAAAATACAGATGAAGAAACTGTCGGAGTTAAAGACGAAGAATCTGAATCCGCAGTTGAAGTTCAGGCGGAAAATACGAATTTAGAAACCGAATCAACAGAAGAAAATATTTCGGAAACCGCCGCTGCAAATCCGCCGATTGAACAAATCGAGGAAAAAACAGATGAAACAGCGGAAGAGAATACAACAAAAGGTGATGAGTAAATTGTGAGATTTATCCATTACAACAACAGAAATATGCAAAACGGATCAGCATATAAAAAAAGAAAATCCGTAATAAAAGATAAATATGCCCGTAGGATCAACAGTTCGTATATACGATTTAGCACGCGACCTCAAGCAGGACACCAAACGCATCATTGAAGATTTGCGGCGTGAGGGCGCAGATGTGTCCGTGCCGTCAAACTCCGTCAGCAAAGAATTGGCGGAAAAAGTTCGCATCAAATACTTTCCCAAAGTAGACACCGCACCCAAACGAACAATCAAAATAATCAAAAAGAAAACGATTAAAAAGGCGGAAAAACCCGTTGAGGATGAAGTTTCGGAAGTTGCCGACAAACCTCAATTTGAACCAAAAGTAGTTGAATTCAAACAAAAGGGAGAGGTTGCTTCTGAACACGTAGTCGAAGAAGTTAAAAATGGGCAACCTGCCCGAAAAGTTAGACTGCTTCAGAAAAAAGTTTCAGAAAAACTTTCGGAAGATGAAATTATTGCTCCCGTTATCGTAGAGGAAAAACCGGTAGTTATTGAAGAAAAAACTGAAATAAATAATGTTGAACCTTTACCACAGTCAAAATCTTTTTTAAAAGAACTCAAATTAAAAGAACCAAAACCCGAAGAATCGAAAGATTCAAAAATTGTTACCAAAATTCTTCGCCCGACGGGAACTCAGATTAAACAGTTAACATTAACTAAAGAAGCGCGGGAAGCGGGAATTAAACCCGGCGACCGGATGGTCAATGAAGCTCCGACTAAAACCGGCAAACTTCAAACCGATAAAAAAGAAAGACCAAAAAGAGAATCACGACGCGACGGACGTAAAACGGAACTTCGCGGAACGCCGGGCGAAACTTCAACGCCTAAAACAGTTTATACGCCGCCAACCGATCATCGTAAGAAATTCGGGCGTTCGAGTGGAAAGAAAGGCGGCAAAAGATTTGAAGACAAAGGCGGCAAATTTGCCGAAAGAGATTTTGCCGCGCCGCGCCCGCGCTCAATAGAAGAAAGAATTTTGGATCAAGTCGGCAAAGTCGAAACAAATAATCTCAAATCCGTCCGACTGACTGAAGGCGCGACGATTAGAGAATTTTCAGAAGCCCTCGGAGTAACGCCGCGTGATATTGTCCAATTGCTCGTCAAACGCGGAATTTTTGCGACGCTGAATCAACCGATTGGCGATGCGATGGGTATTGAGTTAGGGCAAACGCTCGGTCATGATGTCAGCTTTGTGCCGTTTGAGGAAATGGTTATCGAGCAGGAATTTGAAGAATTGATTGCCGCTGACAGCGATGACGTCGAATTGCCGCGCCCGCCTGTTGTAACTGTTATGGGTCACGTTGACCACGGAAAAACTTCATTGCTTGATGCGATTCGTTCAGATAATGTGGCTGAAGGTGAAGCCGGCGGCATTACGCAGCACATCGGCGCATACAGTGTTTTTGTGCCGAACCCGGACGATCCTGAAGAAAAACGCCGCGTCGTTTTTCTCGACACGCCGGGACACGAAGCCTTTACTTTAATGCGCGCGCGCGGTGCAAAGGCGACGGATGTTGTGATTTTAGTTGTCGCAGCAGATGACGGCGTGATGCCGCAGACAATCGAAGCCGTTGACCATTCAAAAGCGGCAGGCGTTCCGATTATTGTGGCGATTAACAAAATAGATAAACCCGGCGCAAATCCCGACAGAGTTAAACAAGGTCTGGCGGCGCAAGGTTTACAGCCGATTGAATGGGGCGGTGAAACTGAAATGATTGAAGTTTCCGCCAAACAACACACAAATCTCGATACGCTGCTCGAAACCGTTTTGCTTTCAACCGATATTTTGAACTTGAAAGCGAGTCCGACCCGACGCGCTTCCGGTGTGGTTTTAGAAGCGAAACTCGACAGAGGACGCGGTTCAGTCGCTACGGTTCTCGTCCAGCAGGGAACATTGCACGTCGGCGACCCATTTATTGTCGGACAATACTACGGAAAAGTTCGCGCGATGTTCGATGATCGTGGCGAAATCGTAGATGAAGCACCACCGGCAACACCGGTCGAAGTTCTCGGTTTGCAGGGAGTTCCGCAAGCCGGCGATACTTTCCAAGTTGTTTCCGATATTGATAAGGCGCAAACTATCGCCAATCAACGACAGATTCACGCTCGTAATGTGGCGATGCTGAAGACGACCAAACGCGGTATCGAATCTTTGGGTTTAGCGGAAGTCAAAGAATTGCTGGTTCTTCTTAAAGCTGACGTGCAGGGTTCAGTTGAAGTTCTGAAATCTACGCTCGAAAAACTCTCGACCGAAAAAGTGAAAGTCAGAGTTATTCGTTCTGGTGTCGGTGCGATTACTGAATCGGATGTCTTACTCGCTTCTGCAACACAAGCCGATCAAGCCTCGACTGCCGTTGTAATCATCGGTTTCAACGTGCGTCCCGGAGTTCGCGCGGTTGAAACTGCCAAACAGGAGGATGTTGATATTCGTCTGCATTCGATTATTTATAAAGTCGAAGAAGAAATTACGGCGGCGATGATCGGAATGCTCGATGCCATTGAGAAAGAAACAATTCTCGGCAAAGCCCTTGTTTTGGAGGTTTTCAAGGTTTCAAAAGTCGGCTCGATTGCTGGTTGTCGCGTAACCGACGGCGTTGTCCGGCGGCAAGCAAAAGCGCGGCTGATCCGCGATGATGTGGTTATTTGGGAGGGCGATATTGATTCGCTTAAACGCTTCAAAGATGATGTCAGTGAAGTTCGACAAGGATTTGAATGCGGAATCGGTCTGGTCAATTACAACGACATTAAAGTTGATGATGAAATTGAAGCGTTCACGGTCGAGAAAATCGCGCCGACAGAATTATAATTTCAAATTTAAGTGTTTTGTTCTGTCCAAATTTGTAACAAAATAATAAGTGAGAAGACCTGAAAGATTAGCAGAAGCCTTACGCGCGGAAATTACGGAAATTGTCGGCTACGAACTCGACGATCCGCGATTGATAGGTGTTACCGTAACAGATGTTCGCGTGTCTGATAATCTGCGCGAAGCCAAAGTTTTCGTCATCGTTCAGGGCGAAGAAAAAGAAGTTAAAGAAGCACTCAAAGCATTACAACACGCCGCCACTTTTGTGCGGCAGCAAGTTGCATTAGACCTTGATTTGCGCCACGCGCCGATTTTAAATTTCGTGCGCGACACGGTTGAAGAAAATGCGATTCGCGTCAATGAACTATTAAAAGATTTGACGCTGGAGGAGAGTATTGGAAAGGACGAGGTCGAAGGATAAGACAAATTTACTTTATCCTCTATCCATTATCCTTAATCCTTTAAGAAGATGTTAAGCCAAGTTGTAGAATTAATTGAAAATAAACAGAATTTTGCCATCACCACGCACGTCAGACCGGATGGCGACGGAATTGGTTCGTCATTGGGATTATGCTGGTTGCTGCGCTCTTTGGGCAAAACGGCGGAAGTTATTGTCAGCGACGGCATTCCGGTTTCTTACAGACAATTGCCGGGCGCGGACGAAATTCGCAAAATTTCGGAAATTGACGGACAATACGATGCAGTTTTTGTAATGGAATGTTCCGATATTTCCCGTCCTCAAATTCAGGGTTTAGAAAATCAGTATGTCGTAAATATTGACCATCACGCAACCAGCGAACATTTTGGCACAATTAATTGGATTGACGCGACGGCTTCGGCAGTTGGCGAAATGATTTATAATCTGTGCAAAGCTATCGGCGGACGCATTTCAAAAGAGATAGCAGAGTGTGTTTATTTGGCACTCGTTACCGACACCGGCTCATTTCATTTTCCAAATACAACCGAGAGAACTCTGAAAGTCGCCTCCGAACTTATCAAAGTCGGTGTCAAACCGGCAGATATTTCACAAGCCGTCTATAATAGTTATCCGTGGAGCCGAATCGAATTGATGCGTCAAGTTCTCGCCACCGTCAAGCGCGACAAGAGCGGAAAAGTCGCCTGGATGCGTCAAACGATTGAGATGAAGGAAAATTCAGGTGCGGTTGACGGCGACAACCACGGATTTGTAAATATCCCCCTCACTGCCAAGGAAGTCGAAGCGGTAATTTATATGCGCGAGGTCGAGCCGAATATTTTTCGCGTCAGTTTGCGTTCAAAGGGTAATATAAATGTTGCGCGAATTGCCGAAAAGTTTGACGGCGGCGGTCACAGAAACGCTGCCGGCTGCCGGGCGACGGGTGACTGGAAAACCAAAGAATTTGAAATAGTTTCCGCAGTTATTGAAGCGGTCGAAAAAGCCGACAGTGACTCAAAAACTGTCGAAGAAGATAAATTGGAATTGAGTTTAGCTTGAAATTACTCAAATAAACAGCAATAGATTTAACCGATGACAGACACTAAAGAAAAACGCTATAAATGGCGGCGCGATGGATATAAAGAAAACACAAAAGGTTTGTTGATGGTCAATACGGGCGACGGCAAAGGTAAAACGACTTGTGCGTTGGGATTAATGATGCGCGCGGCTGGGCGCGGAATGAATTGTTGTATGATTCAATTTATGAAATCAAAAACAGATCGTTACGGTGAACACGAATCTGCAGAACTGCTCGGAATTGAAGTTCACACAATGGGCGACGGTTTCACTTGGGATACAAATGACAAAGCGCAAGACATTAAAACATCGGAAGAAACTTGGGCATTATGCGTTGAAAAAATGCGAAGTGGTGAATATGACCTGTTGGTTTTCGATGAACTCGTTTATGTTTTGGATTATAAATTTTTAGATTTGGACAAAGTTCTCGACGAAATAAAAGGAGTCCGCGCCAAACAACCAAATTTGCATATAGTTTTGACCGGCAGAAACGCACCCCCAAAATTGATTGATGCGGCAGATTTAGTAACCGAAATGAAAGAAATTAAGCATCCGTTTCACGCCGGTATTTTTGCTCAACAGGGAATTGAGTTTTAATTTCAGGGAAAGGATTTTTCTATTAAAAACCATCGAAAGGGAATAATTTATTTTCAATCATTTTCTTCAATTCTTCGAGGCTTTTTTTTATTTTATTGTGAATTTCATGAGAATATTTGAATTTTATAGAATTTTCTTCAAACTCATCTGTGTCCAATATTTCAAAAGAATAATCCTTCCAAACCAAAACATCAATATCCAAATCTACATAATCTAAAATACCTTCTTCAAAAGTTGGCGGCATATTTATATTACAGTAAAAATTTCTCAAATCGCCCCCCGGTTCGTGAAAGCGGAAAATATTATACCATCGGTCAAGCCAATAAAACTCATAACTGACAGTTCCACGTCCGATAACGCCAAGATGTGTGTGGTTTATTTCTTTTTCAAATTCCCCTATAAATGTAAGCAGGGAATCTTTTTGCTCAATGAATTCCGCTTTCCAACTACGATGGATTTTTCCGTCAAATTTTCTTGAATTTATTGTAATATGTTTATTTTGTTTTATCATATTGTTCTGAGGCAGTTTCATCAATTAAATTTTTTCCCAGTTTATCGAAAAGTTGAAATAATATCAGCTTTTCGGTTTCGGTAAAATTTAAAAATATCTGAGTTTCAATTTTAACCCATTGCTTTTCTATCAAACTTTTTGAGTCGAAACTCTTTCGTGTCAGAAAAGTTCTCAAAACTCTACCGTCCTCACTATCATTTTTCGTCATTACAAAATTACTATCAACTAAACTTTTGATCATTTTATTGACAGTTGGTGGGGCTAAATTAAGATTTTTTGAAAGCTCAATTTGGCTTTGTCCATCTTCTTTAAACAAAGAAATCAATATAAATACCTGTCCGCTGTGTAGGTTTATTTCGATCATTGATTTTTCCAGCATTGACCAGTACGAATTGGAAATTGGTGTCAACAAATAAGTCAAAGTTTTTTCAAAATCAATCATAAAGTAAATAGTAAGCTAATTAATGTTAATTAGCAAACAAATTAATAGCAAGCTATTTATTAATAGATAGCTTGCTATTAATTTTTCCAAAAAATACTCATCATCCAATAAAAAAGGCGTGAACTATTTCACGCCTTAAAAACATTATATTAACTGACAAATTATTTCCTGCCGCTTTTTTTCCAATCGTCCAAAAAGGCGTTCAAGCCTTTATCAGTCAAGGGATGTTGAATGAGCTGGTTTAAAACTTTGAATGGAACAGTCGCCACATCCGCGCCAGCTAGAGCGCAATCAACAATGTGCATCGGATGTCTGATGCTTGCCGCCAAAATTTCGGTTTCAAAATCGTAATTGTCGTAAATTTGAACAATATCGTGAATGAGCTGCATACCGTTTTCGGAAATATCGTCGAGCCGTCCAATAAAAGGCGAAATATAACTCGCTCCCGCTTTTGCAGCCAGAAGTGCCTGCGAAGCCGAAAAGCACAGAGTTACATTAACCTTTGTTCCTTCATCACGAAAAGTTCGCGTGGCTTTCAAACCGTCCCACGTCAGCGGACATTTGACGACGACATTCGGCGCAATTTTCGCCAACTCGCGCCCTTGTTTCAACATTCCCTTGGTATCCAATGCCGTAACTTCCGCCGAAACGTCGCCTTTGACAATTTCACAAATTTCGGCGATCCGTTTCTTAAAATCAACACCGCCTTCTTTTGCCACCAATGACGGATTAGTTGTTACGCCGTCAATTAAACCCAGTTCATTCGCTTCTTTTATTTCATCTAAATTTGCAGTATCAATAAAAAATTTCATTTTTAATCTCCTTTTATTTGATTGGAACTATACTCAATAATAAATTGATTGCCAAAATAACCAAACCCGTAATTGCAAAACCTTTGTTTTTTCCGTATTTCAGAGCAATAAAACTCGTAATTACTCCGACAACCAACAAACTGACCCAAATGCTGAACTGCCCCGAAGTCAAAAAAGCAATTGTCGTGCTGTAATTTGCTTTTTCTAAATACAGCCACTGCCAGTAATTATGAATCAAAGCCACCACAACCGGAGCGGTTTCGACAACTTTATTGCCCTGATAAGTTACCTTTTCTTTTATATTTGCGAGTTTGTAGGTTTGTTTATTTGTTAGAATTGTTTCCTTTGAAATTCCAAAACCGTTTGGTAACGGTTTAGAAAAATCATTTAGAATAGCGGTTTTCTCATTTGTCGGATTTTCATTTTTTGATGTAGATAATTTTGATCCGTCTTCGAGGCAAAATTCCAGTGTGTTATCGAGATATTCAACATTACATTTTGGACAGCTCTTCATCAATTTGAATTTTTTACAGGATTTTCCAGCAAACCGATTCCTTCAATTTCTACCGTAACCACATCGCCAGCGTTCAACTTTGAGACTCCAGAAGGTGTTCCGGTGGCGATTATGTCGCCGGCATTTAATGTCATCTGTTTTGAAATATATCTTATCAAAAACGGCACGGTAAAGACCATTTGCGAAGTTTGTCCGTCTTGTTTAATCATGCCGTTTACTTTGGTTACCAAGCGAACATCGGAAACATCAGCTTCCGTTTCGATAAACGCGCCAATCGGACAAAAAGTATCAAAAGATTTGGCGCGTGTGAATTGAACATCCTTGCGCTGTAAATCTCTGGCGGTTATATCGTTTAAACAAGTATATCCGAAAACATACTCCAACGGATTTTCATTATCGGACAAGTTTTTACAACTGCGTCCGATAACGACTGCAAGTTCGCCTTCGTGTTCAACTTGATTTGATTGTTCGGGAATAATGATCGTTTCGCCGTCAGTAATGAGTGAAGAGGTAGCTTTTATAAAGAGAAGCGGTTCTTTCGGCACTTCGTTACCGAATTCGGCGGCATGTTCGGCATAATTTCGCCCGACGCAGACAATTTTTGAAGGCGTGGCGGGCGGCAAAAATTTTACATCCGATTTATTTACAGCCTCTGAGATTTTCAAAGCCTCGACAGATTTGCCCGAAACATTCGTTTCCGGCAGAGGGAAAATCGAATCGTCTTGTACGACACCATATTTCAATTCGTTATTATGTAGAAATCGGCACAGTTTCATAAATTTTAAGGGGCGGTTTCGGAAACAATTTCCGAAGGTTCGCTGATATTTCCCGCCTTGTCTGCGGCGGTTAAATAGTAATAATATGTTTTTCCCGATTCGACTTGTCTGTCTTGAAAGGTGTTGGTCGTCAAAAGTTCGGGCGTTAAGTTTTGCCATTCGGCTAACGGCAAATTTTTGTTTGTCGAACGATAAATCCGATAACCGGC
>JBDTSO010000060.1:0-10879 GCA_039931085.1 Acidobacteriota bacterium
AATAATGCAGTGTGCGCGTGCCGTGATGTTGCGGAATAAAATCAACAATTCGCGCCGGCAAACCCATTTCCTTCGCCAACTTCGTTCCATAAGTAACGTGGCTGATGATAATTTTCGCGCTTTGCGATGGTTTTAGTTTATCATGCGGATTTTTGTTTAGCTGATTTTCGACAAAATGTTCGGGCGCGGCGGTTTTTCCGATGTCGTGATAAAGTGCGCCGATGCGCGACAGCAGACCGTTTGCGCCGACGACGCGGCAGGCATCTTCGGCAAGTTGTCCGACAGCGTGCGAATGCTGATTCGTTCCCGGCGCACGAAGCGCAAGTTGTCCGAGTGCGGGCAAATCCGCATTTGATAATTCGAGCAGTTTAACATCGGTCATAATGCCGAAAAATGTTTCACACAACGGCAGGAACATCGACGTTATCGCCGCCGTAATCAAACCGCTTGCCAGACCGCAGCCGACGGCGAGCATTATTGTGTTCAAAATAAACGGCTGCTGCGTGTAAGCAATTATAGCGATTGCCGCCGCGACACTTGCCAGACCGACTAAAACGCCCGCGATTGTTACCGATTGGCGAGAGCGATAGCGTCCGATTCCATAAACCGCAACCGCCGAAACAATCACTGCGAAAATCGCAAATTCCAAACCTTTCGGCGCAAGTAAACCTGCCAGCAGCGCGAGAAAAAGTCCGGTAAAAAGTGCCGTGCGGCGGTCGGCAAGCAGCGTCATCAAAAGACTGCCGAATGCGAATGGAATCGCAAACGACCAGAGCGTCGGGTCATTAAGCGGTGCTTTGATATTTTGCGCGGCGGTAAATTCAGCCAAACGAAAGAAAACCGCCATCAAAGCCGTCTGTACCAAAACGATGAAACCAAACAGCGCGAATGTTTTTTCTTCGGAAAGTACAATGCGCGAAACATTTCCGCGATGCTGAATATATTTCCAAGCCACCCAAAAAAGCGCGGAAATTAACGCCAATAAACCAAAAAAACGGTTGACCTGCCGCGTCGAAGTGCTGTAATCACGGATTGCGGCGATTTGTGCGAGCGTTTTATCGGTAATCATATCGCCTTCGCCGACGATTTTTTGCGAACGCTTGAGCGAAATCGTTATCGGCTGGATATTTTTTGCCACAGCTTCTCTGGCATTATTGGTTGCCACGCTGTCATAAACGACACTCGGCTGAATCAGCGGAGCGAGCGCGGCGTTAAACGCTTCGACTTCCTTATCCGAAAGAGAGCGAATCTGTTTTAACTCTTCTTTCAATTTATTTCGCGCCGTCGAAAGAGCCGTCATACTGCTTTCGGGAAATTTCATCGCCGATTGCTGATTCGGCTTCTGGCGGTCGTTGAGCGTTATTTCATCACCGAAATACTGCCGATCCTGATCGCCGTAAATCGTTCCTTCGGCATTTTCCCGCAAAACTCTGGTGATGGAATCGAGTTCATTATTTGTAAAACGCCGCGCCGAAAAAACGCGCCCAAGTTCCGCCCCGCCCGCGCCCGTCCATTGTACCTCGGCGAGTTTGTTGTTTGTGTTGGCTTTGGCGTTTGCATTTGTATTGTCGGTTTTTCTCGCCAAACTTTCCCACGCCGAGCGAAAACTTTGAATGGCTTCGTCAGCGCGGTTCGATTCATAAGTAAAAATCGGATAGACGCTTTCCAACGCCGACTGCTTGATTTTGTCAGTTGCTTCGGTGTCGGTAACGGTGATGTCGGCGGGCGAAATAATGCTTTGAAGGGCAACATCACCTTCTTTATATTGTTCGGTGGCTGAACGCCAGAAAGGATTATTGATTAAAAAAGTCGTTAGAAGACAAAGCAGCACAAACCCGAGCCAGAATTTCTGGTCTTCGGATAATTTTTCAAAAGGACGCGAAACATAGTCTGAAACCGTTTTGCGAAATTTTGTAAAAGGTGTTGCTAAATCTTGTATGCGCTTGCTCATTTTGTTTTAGTTCAAAGTTCCGAATTTCAAGTTCAAAGTCAATTTGCATAACTTTGAACTTGAAACTTTGAACTTTGAACTTTAACCATTTCGCCGATTTTCTCTAATAACGGCGACAAACTTTTCGGATGGATAGCTGAAATTGCCACACTTTCAGTGTCTTTGTCAAATAAAATGCTCCGTTCCAAAGCCTGTAAAGAAGCTTCATCCACCAAATCCGCTTTGTTTAAGACAATTAAACGCGGAATTTTGTTGAGTTCCAGATCAAGCAGAATTTTATCAACCGACTCGATTTGCTGTAACGCCTGTGCGTTTGAAGCGTCAACGACGTGAACGAGCAAATCGCTGTCGCTGATTTCTTCGAGCGTGGCGCGAAACGCGGCGACCAAAGTTTCCGGCAAATCGCGGATAAATCCGACCGTGTCGTTGATAATAATTTCCTGTTCAATCGGCAGCCGCAGACGGCGCGAAGTCGGGTCTAATGTCGCAAACATTTTCTTTTCCGCGTAAACTTTGCTGTCTGTTAAAGTATTGAGCAAAGTTGATTTACCGGCGTTCGTATAACCGACCAGCGTAATTATCGGCACATTGCGGCTCAGACGGTTTTTGCGGCGTTCCTGTCTTTGACGACTTAAATTATTGACCTGTTTTTCAAGATTTGAAATTTTATCACGCGCCCGCCGACGGTCTGTTTCGAGTTTCGATTCGCCCGGTCCGCGTCCGCCGATTCCGCCCGCCAGACGCGAAAGCGCGACGTTTTGACCTTGCGCCAGACGCGGAAGCAGATATTTTAACTGCGCGAGTTCGACTTGCAGTTTTCCTTCACGCGATTGTGCGCGCTGCGCGAAAATGTCGAGAATCAGTTGCGGACGATCAATAACTTTTAATTCAGTCGCTTCGGATAAAGAACGCACCTGCGCGGGCGATAATTCCGCGTCAAAGACAATTAAATCCGCGCCCAGACGCATTGCCCGAATCAACAATTCTTCAAGTTTTCCGCGCCCTAAAACTGTTTTCGGGTCAATTTTTCCGCGACGCTGAATGATTTTGTCCAAAACCACGACATCTGCAGACAGCGCGAGTTCTTCAAGTTCGGCGAGTGATTCTTCGGCTTCCGACAAATAGCCCGTCGTAACCGAAACCAAAATCACGCGGTCGCGGTTCGTCTGCCGACTTCGCGCCGTCAAGCGATTTCGCGCCATCTCGTTTTCGAGCGAATTTATCAGCGCGATAAAATTCGTGTCTAATTGCGACGGAATATTCGGCTCTAAAAATTGGTATGGAACGGCTTCATCTTCCGAGATGAGTTCATCGGCACTCATCGGCAAAAGATGCGCCGAATAGACGTTATTCGGCAAACCCGTTTCTTCGTCAACCTGCACGACCGACATCAAATCAAGCCGCAAAAGCGCGAGGTCGGTCAAATCGTCCTGCGTTAATTTTTCATTTAAAAGCTGCGTATGAACACAGCGCAGACCGCGAAAACGATCTGCCGAAACACGGGCGCGTCCGAAATCCGGCATCTCGATCCGCTTTGCCGTGCCGACCATCACATATTCAACTTGTCCTTTTCGATTGATGAGAACGCCGATTTGTCTGCCTGTTTCAAAAGAAATTTCGGTCAATTGCCGCGCAAGTTCAGGCGAAATAATCACTTCGGGAGCAACGCGCCGCGTCGAAAGCCGTTCGATGCGTTTTAACTGGTTGTGTTTTAAGCCTTGCGTAAAGCCGTGGATATTACTGATAAATCTAAAATCCTCCTAAATAATAGTTACATTATAACAGATTTCAGATTCCAGATTCCAAATTCCAGATTCCAAATCGCAATAATGCAGAAACACACACGAAATAATTGTGTCATCTGCACTCTTACTTCGTGCTGGCTTGTGCATTTTGAAATTTGGAATTTGGAATCTGGAATCCATTTCCATACAATTAAACGATGCAGCCGCGCACGAAAAGACAAAAAGACGTATTGGATTACATCACACGCTTTATCGAAAGACACGGTTACGAACCTTCGTATCAGCAAATTGCGCGTTCGCTAGGCATCGCTTCAAAGAGCGGCGTTGCCAAACATATCGCGGCTTTGGAAACACAAGGATTAATTACCAGAATTCGTGAAAACGGCAGTTTTAAGCTGGAACTTCCGGTAAAAAATCCGCTTGCCGACTACGTTTGCGGAATCGAATGGCTCAATGTGCCGAATATTGAATCATCATTTGCAGATTGGAAGAAAGAGCCGCTTTTCGTGCCGAAGTGTCTTCTCGGTTACCAAATGCCTGAAAATTTGCGGGCTTTTTTTGTGCCGGATGATTCGATGATTGAAGAACATATTTGCGAAGGCGATATTGCTTTGATACAGGAAAAATCGTTTGCCCGTGACGGCGAAGTCGCCATAGTTGTCATCAAGAATAAAGAAATTGTCGTGAAAAAGTTTTACCGTCAGGGCGCAAATATTGAACTTCGTCCGGCAAATCCAAATTGTGTTTCGCTTTTGCTTCCCGCCGACAAAGTTTCGGTACGCGGCATTCTGTGCGGCATTTTGCGTCCGTTAAGTTAAAAAGGTAAGCTGAATTAGTTATTAGTGGTGAGTTTTCAGCGGATGAGTAAAAAGTTAAATTCATCACTTATAACTCACCATTTACCACTATTATCTATGTCAAATAAACCAACTCCAAATGCAAGTTACAGCGTAACTTTGCGCGTTAAAATTCAAAATCAGCCGGGAAAACTCGGTGAAATTACAACCGCCATCGGAAAAGCGGGCGGCGACATTGAAGGCATTGATATTGTCAGTGTCGGCAAAGATTTTTTAATCCGTGATATAACCGTCAATGCGGCATCAGAAAAACACGATGAAGAAATCGCGCAATCTTTAGAGAATATTGATGGCGTGGAAATCGTCAATATCTCCGACCGAACTTTTTTAATGCACCTCGGCGGCAAAATCGAAACGGTTTCAAAAATGCCTTTGAAAACGCGCTCGGATTTGTCAATGGCTTATACTCCGGGCGTGGCGCGTGTCTGCGAAGCGATTGCCAAAGACCCGGAAAAAGCGTTCACGCTGACGATTAAGAAAAACACGGTTGCAGTTATTTCAGACGGCACGGCGGTTTTAGGTTTAGGCGACATCGGACCGGCGGCGGCGATGCCGGTGATGGAAGGGAAATGTCAGCTTTTCAAGGAATTCGGCGGCGTTGACGCTTTTCCGATTTGTCTGGACACTAAAGACCCGCACGAAATTATCGAAACGATAAAACACATCGCCACTGCATTTGGCGGCATCAATTTGGAAGACATTTCCGCACCGCGCTGTTTCCAAATCGAAGATCGTTTGAAGGAAGAACTCGATATTCCGGTTTTTCACGACGACCAGCACGGAACGGCGGTTGTCGTTCTTGCCGCTTTAATAAACGCGCTGAAAATCGTCGGCAAAGAGATGGAAGACATCAAACTCGTCGTCAACGGAGTCGGCGCGGCGGGCGTGGCGTGTTCAAAAATCGTGATGGCGGCGGGCGTGAAAAATATCATCGGCTGCGATCAGACGGGCGCGATTTACGACGGGCGGCAGGAAAATATGAATTGGGTGAAGGATTGGTATGGCAAAAACACAAATCCAAATTTGGAAAAAGGCTCGATTCACGATGTCATCAAAGGCGCGGACGTTTTTTTCGGCTTGAGCGCACCGGGCGTGATTGACGAAAACGATTTGGATAGCATGGCAAAAGACCCGATTGTTTTCGCGATGGCAAATCCCACACCCGAAATTATGCCCGAAGATGCCGTCGGGCGCGTCGCGGTAATGGCGACCGGACGCTCGGATTATCCGAATCAGATCAATAATGTTTTGTGTTTTCCCGGCATCTTTCGCGGCGCGTTAAACTGCCGCGCATCCATCATCAATGAAGAAATGAAAATCGCGGCGGCGACTGCGATTGCGGAAATAATTTTGGAAAACGAACTGCATCCCGATTATATAATTCCGTCGGTTTTCGACAAACGAGTCGGCGAAGCGGTCGCTGCCAAAGTCGAAGAAGCTGCCTATGCGACCGGCGTTGCGCGGCGTTCGCGGACGGACAGCGATTCGGAATTTTAGTGTCAAATTCAGCGAAAAGAACTACGGAAAATTTTACAGGGATAACCGGATGATAAATTGGATTAAAAAAATAATCCTGTCCATCCGGTTATCCCTGTAAAATTTCTTTTTACCGAATTTGCTCCCGCGAAAACTTTAGCCTAATCAAGAAAACTCCGACTCTTCCGATTGTCTGTATGGAATGCCCAATTTAGCCAGAATGTTTTCCAACTGCTTAACTTCTTTCAAATCCTTATCTTCAAATTCCACGCCGCGCGGTTTCATATTGAAAATAGCCTGAAAAGTTTCGTATTTGGCATCTTCGCTGATGTTCAAAGCAGACAACTCTTTTGCGATAATATCCGCGTCAATATTTTTGTTTTCGGGAACAAAAGGAATGTTTATAAAAACCATTTATTCAGCTTATCACTTTCCGCCAATCATCGTGGTTTATTTGTTCCTTTATTTGCCGAAATCGAAAATTAATCATAATTTCAAACTAAAGCAGCCGCGTTTTGGACAATTGCCGCCAGACAATCGCCGCAATTGCGATCAGAAGGATTTCCGTCATCAGAAGCGCAATCACTATAAAATCTATGCTGATAATCAATCCGAGTCCGGGCAAAAGAACGCTTCCGCCGCCATTCATCCAAGCTGCCAGCGCGCCGACAAAAAGCAGGAAAACAACCGACGCTTTTAATATCAAAACAACCAAAACGATTTTCAATAACTTATTCATAGTAAACCTCCTATTCACGTAAAATTTTGCTCCAATCAACTTCAAGATTTTTTCTGTGCCAATTTGCCAAGTTCGCGCCCGCTTCGTAAGTTGCCTGCATAAAATCCAAAATCATTTGATCGGGATTTTCAGCCTGGCGAACGTCTTCGTATTTTAACAGATATTCGCCCATTTCATCAGAGTAAAACGCCGCTTCGGGTTTAATTTTGTGCTTACCGAAACCATCCGGCGCGGGCGCGGCGTAAGCGTAAAATGCGGCTTCGCCGAAACCGTTTCCCGTCCAAAAACCGTGGCTGATAACTTCCTGATCGTAAGCGACGCGCGTAATGAGGTCGGCATCTTCGCGCGGCGGCGCGTCTTTGCCTGAAAAGCGCGTTACGGCGAGGTCAAAACTTCCCCAAAATAAATGAACGGGCGAACATTTTCCCGCAAAACGCGAACGAAATTCCTTGAAAACCTGATCAATTTTCATCAAAATTCGCCAAAAACGATAAACGTATTCCGCGTCGTAAGAAGCGTGTTTCGTGTCTTCGGCAAACGGAATCGGATTTTCGAGTTCGTCAGGAATCGTTGATATTTTCACTTCAATACCGTTTGACTTCAGCTTGCTCAACAGCTTTCTATAAAAATCGGCAACCGTCATCGCTTCGAGTTTGAAGGAAAATCCGTCGTTAAAACTCGTCCGCACAATCAATTCGTGATTGATAAAATCAAAATCAATCGCAAAAGATTCGTTTTCAAAAGGCATCGCCGAAGTCGTCAAACCGCGCGGCGACAAATAAAGCGGAACATTCCACCATTCGTTGAGCATCGGCGTTTGTTCAAGCCGGATTTTGCCGACGATCTGCGTCCATAAATGAAGCGTGTCGTTCGTTTCCTGCCACTCGTTGAGCGGCAAAGCCGGATAAATTTCTTTGTTTTTCAATTTTAATTTAATCTCCTGTAATTTTTAGATCAATTATGTCAATCATTTGTTAGCGTAAATTAAAATTTGAAATATTGACAGCCAAAAAAGTAAGAGTTAGTATGTTGAGGTCTAAACAATATGACTCGCATCAAGCTATGTGAATTACGGTTTCAAAACTGAAACCTTCGTTTCGTATAATTAATGCAAGACTGTTTTGGATTATTGAAAACTCAGGAGATAGATTATGTCAAAAAAACAAGAACCGAACACTGAAGAACAAGAACCGAACACCAAAAAAGTTCAAGAACCAAACACCAAACAAGACCCGACCGCCGAGGATGTGCAAGAACCGAACACCAAGTAATTTTTAAAAGCTGAACGGGTGGCTTCCAATAATTATCGGGTTTCCGGCGGGAATTCCGATTTGGAGCGCATCGCTGCTTTTATAACTCGAAACCAATCTTTTCTAAAATAACCGACCATCGCGGATCGTCGTAAAGCGGGCGAAAGCGCGGGTTGACCTTGGCGTGTGTCATTCCCGGATCACGTTCTTGATAAGCACTTTCCAACCAATCAAACGCCGCATCTGTTTCCCCGCGCATCGAATGAATTTCAGCGATTTGGTAAGCGTTGCCGTCGGCGTGATTCTCGGTCAGCGTCCGCAGTGTTTCGTCAGAATCAGCTTTTCGTCTGGCGGCATAATAAAGAATCGCCAGCGACCAGAGCCTCCAAAATTCATCGGGTTCGCACATTGCCTGCGCCAGCGCGTCCTCAATCCGCTGCTGATCCATTATCACAAGCGCGAGCAGCGCACCGGAAACAAACCTCTGAGGCACAAGTTCCAATGCCTTTTCAAATGCTTTTTCCGAATCCGCAAGCTGACCGTCAGCGTGGCACGTCAAGCCGAGATTATGCCAGAATGCGGCACTCAGCGGGTCTTGAACCAACACGCGGCGACTAAGTTCCAAAGCCTCGTCGAAGCGACCCAATTTGTATGCCAGCAAAGCCGCGCCGTCCAAAACCGAAGAACTTCCGGGTGCTAAACTCAAAGCCTTTCGATATGATGATTCCGCCCCGCGAAAGTCCCAATCGTGGGCTATTTGGATTCTTCCGAGTTGGGCATGTGCTTCCGCCAAGTTCGGCTCAAGCGACAGCGAGCGCATTGTTGCTTCACGCGATAAATCGAAGCCTTGCACCACCGGAATCCAACCTCTGCCCGCCTCAATGGAATAAGCGCGACCCAATTCCGCCCAGCACAGCGCATATTCCGCATCCATATCCAGTGCTTCACGAAAGTACAAGATAGCCTGCGCCGTATCTTCGCGCGTCGTTCGATCAAGAAAGTGCCTTCCCAAAAGCATCAGACGCTGCGCCTCGGCATTCTCGGCGCGTCCTTTGACTGCCTCCGCCACCTCAAAAATTATCTGTCCGCTTGCGTCCGTGCGGGCATTTTCACCGAGAAGCATTACCCTTAATTCTTTTACTACCGATTGAGCGATGTCGTCCTGCACCGCGAAAATGTCGTCCATCGTTCGATCATAAGTTTCCGACCAGAGGTGATAACCGTCGGCGACTTTTACAAGCTGAACGCTGATGCGAACCCGATTTCCCGCGATGCGAACACTTCCTTCAAGCACCGATGCGACGTTTAACACACGCCCGATTTCGGCGATTGTCGCTTGTTTTCCCTTGAATGAAAACGTCGAAGTTCGCGCGGCGACCTGCAAACCGCGAATTTTTGACAAGACGTTAATCAATTCTTCCGCCAGCCCGTCGGAAAAGTAATCACCGTCTTCATTGCGGCTCATATTGACAAAAGGCAGCACGGCAATCGTGTTGCCTTTCTCGATCCGTTCCATCGTATCTGCCGTGATTTTATGCGTTATTTTATCCGCATCAGACGGAGATGTGCGTTGGAGTTCGGCTTCAAATTCGAGCCGTTTTCTTAACGCTTTGAGATCGCCGATCAATTCCGCAGCGGTTTGATAGCGGCGATCCGTATTTTTTGCCAACGTCCGCAAAATGATTTTTTCCAGTTCGCCGGGTATCTGAAAATCGGCAGTAGAAATTGGCTGTGGTTCTTTATCAATAATCGAAACGATCAAATGGTTGACCGTTTCGCCCATAAACGGCAGCCGGCGCGTCAAAAGCTCATACAAAACGATACCGAGACTGAATATGTCGGTTCGGTTATCTACTTTTTTCCCGCGCGCTTGTTCGGGCGACATATAAGCCGCCGTTCCCATTACGCTGCCCGCCTGCGTCTGAAAGCGTGTGCGGGTTTCCGCCGATTCGGAAGTCCAGCTATTCGCCGATAATTGTTCAACTATCTTTGCCAGCCCGAAGTCAAGTACTTTGACATAACCGTCGGCGCGAATCATTATATTTTCCGGCTTTATATCACGATGAATGATTCCGGCGGCGTGGGCGGCTTGGAGAGCGGAAGCGATTTGAATAGTGATCTTCAGCGCGTCGGCAATCTCGACTTCTCCCGCGACTATTTTTTCCCGCAAAGTTTTGCCCTCGACAAACTCCGAGGCGAGAAAATGAACGCCCTTGTCATTGCCGAATTCAAAAATAGTCAAAATATTCGGATGATTCAAAGCGGAAGCGGCATGCGCTTCCCGTTCAAAGCGCAGCAGTCGTTCGGCATCAGCGGCAATTTCTTCGGGCAGAACTTTAAGCGCAACCCGTCGGCGCAGACGGCTGTCTTCGGCAAGATAGACTTCGCCCATTCCGCCCGCGCCGATTTCTGAAACGATGCGGTAATGCGAAAGATTAGTGTTGGCTGACAGTTTCTTATTCATCTAATTGGAATGGCTAAAACGATAAAAAGAGTTTATTTTCTCAAGCGATTGGTTGCAACTCGATAATCGGTACGAGATTTGATGATTATTGATAGATCGTAAC
Source organism: Acidobacteriota bacterium (assembly GCA_039931085.1). Taxonomy (GTDB): domain Bacteria; phylum Acidobacteriota; class Blastocatellia; order Pyrinomonadales; family Pyrinomonadaceae. The sequence goes on from JBDTSO010000060.1 coordinate 10,586, forward strand.
GAGTTTTTCTTCGTCCGGCAAAGCTGCGTTTCATTATTCGCAAAAATCTTTTTCCATAATTTAACCTCTAATCTTATATACGGAATTATACGCAATAAACCGCAAGGCAGGAAACGCAAACAACTTCCGGCAGTGTTCTAAAAATAATTCCGCAGCAATTATCGGTTCATCCTACAAAAAATAAGGAATTGATGCCGGCGAATTTAAATTTGTCTAAAGCAAAACATTTATATTTTAACTTTTCAACTGCCATTTCGTCCGCGTATAAGCGATACGAAAACCGTTCTTCTCGGC
>JBDTSO010000061.1:0-10776 GCA_039931085.1 Acidobacteriota bacterium
TTCGTCGTGGCTGACCGGCTCGGACAAAGTTTTCTGTAAGTTGATCAGTTCGGGAACTTTTAGATATTCATTATAAGAAAGCTGTGGATTTTTTCCGTATTCAATCATAATTTAACTCCTGCTTATGCAAAAAACCAAAATCGCCACTGACAGTGAACAAATTGGTTTTGTTATAATTCAGACGTTCTTTCGAGGAACATCAACTTCATATTTATCCTGAATGCAATTTAGTGAGATTAAATGAAATTTATGCCAAAACTTACACCAATAAAACGAAAAGATTTAATTTCCTACCTTCGGCAATTAGGATTTGACGGACCTTATTCCGGCGGAAAACATCAATTTATGAAAAAAGATGTGTTGAAGATTCGTATTCCAAATCCTCACCAATCCGATATTGGAATGACCTTGCTTACAAACATTTTGAAACAGGCAAACATTGAGAGAAAAATTTGGGAAGGTTTATAGTAAATTCAAGAAACCTTTTCGACGGACAATTTTAAACCATTTACTACCGGAAGCGGCGTGTTATCCGAAAGATGAAGAAAAATCCATTCTTCTAAAACCTCGGCAAGTTCTTCACGGCAATCTTCAAGCGTTTCAGAATTTGCCCAAACGCCTTGAAATCCGGGAATTTCACCGTAAAAGCTATTGTCATCTGCTAAGATCTCATATTTTGCTTGTTTCAACGCGGCTTTTATATATTGACTCAACATAAATTCAGTTTAACTTTTGGTATCGTTTTCAGCAAACAAAATAGTTCATTTAAACTCAAACAATCATCCCAGTTTGCGAAGCGCAGCCGCGCTCATTTCTCTGATCGGCGCAGATTTCCCCGTCCAAATTCTAAACTGTTCCGCCCCTTGTGCGACGAGCATTGCCATTCCGCCGATTTTCGGAACGTGAACGCTGTCGGCTTCCGACATCAAGCGCGTCTGAAAAGGATTGTAAACCAAATCGTAAATTAAGTTTACGCCTTTGATTTGTTCGGCTTTAGCAATCGAAAGATTTTCCAATTTACCTTTTGTTCCCAGCGGCATTGCATTCACCAAAACATCAAATTCGCCGTAATTTTCATCTTGAACTTTGAACTTTGAACTGTTCACTTTAAATTCATCCGCCAGAGCTTTCGCCCTTTCGACATCACGAGCAAAAACCGTAACGTCGGCATTTTCCTGTGTAAGCGCGTAAACACAAGCCCGCGCCGCGCCGCCCGCGCCGAAAACGGCGACTTTCGCGCCGTTTAAATCGCCGTAAGCGTTTTTCAACGGTTCGATAAAGCCGCCCGCGTCGGTGTTGTAACCGTAAAGTTTGCCGTCAATAATTTTGACCGTGTTGACTGCGCCGATTTTTTGCGCCGTTTCGTCAATGTCGTCGAGATGTTTGATAATGTTTTGTTTATGCGGGTTCGTCACCGAAAAACCTTTGAAATTAAGTTCGATTTCGCGCGTTTCGGGTTTAACTATTCGTTTAATAAATTCGTCTAAATCACTCACTTGAAGCGGCACGAAAACCGAATTTAAATTAGCAGATTTGAACGCAGCGTTGTGCATATAAGGCGACATCGAGTAACTTGTATTTCCGCCGATTATTCCGTAAATGTCAGTTTGTTCGTCCAGTTCTTTGGCGCGATAAACTTCGATTAAATCAGTAACGGAAACTTGTCCGGGCGCGGTTTCGCGTCCTGCGTCGAGCGAAGCGTAAGTCATAAATGCGCCGTGTGCCAAACCCAAAATCCGCGTCCATTTTCCGGCTTCGCCCATTGCGATTGGAATGATTTGTTTGTTTTCGGATTTTGCGCGTTCGAGAAGTTTCCACATTGGAATTGTGTCTGTAATGTCCTTTGTTTGAACCGCAATTTTTATAACATCAACACTTGCTTCTGCATTTTTAATTCTTTCGTAAATTTGAACCAAATTGTCGGGAACGCCATTGAAATCGTGATACGAACAAATTATAGGATCATAAAGCCAGTAAAGATGGTTTTCGACAACATCTTCTTCAAAATCGCCGCCGCAAAAATCATTTCCTGAATTCCAAAATTCTTCACGTTCTTCTAAAGATAAAGTTTTTTTACCACCTTGTTCTTTTGGACGAAACGTAAAAATCCATTTTCTATTGCAGGGGAAATTGTAATTTAATTTATCGAATTCTTCCTTTTTTAGACAGTCAAAACGCAATTCAACTAAATCAGCCAACTTTTCAGCGCGTTTGATCTGCTCAGTCATTTCATTTGCAGTTTCAGCGCAAACCGAAACGCAGATTTTCCCGTTATTCATTGTTTTTACCAAGATTCAAAAATGCGGTCAAAGCCGTAACAAGCAGAGCAATCACGCCAAATGCGGCGCAGACGACAATTGCGGTTTTGCCGCTTTGTTTGACGGCGATTGCCGTTAAAGCCCACGCGATTGCCAGCGGATAGGCGAAAATTCCGAGCTTAAAGCGAATTAGAATTCCTAGCAAAACTGCGGCGACGATTAAAATCGAACCTAAAATTATTGATGTTGATTCGGTCGTATTTACGCCGAGAAAAACCAGCGCGATTGTAAAATTCAGAATCGTCGCCACCGTAATCCAGCCGAAATAAAGGCTGAACGGAATCCGCGCCAGCCAAGTTTCCGCAAATGTTTCCGCATTTCGCAAATTGACGTTAATCAAAACGAGCGTTCCAAGAATGACGAACATCACGCCGAGAGCCGCCAAAATCTGATCATAATGCCAAAGGTAAATCCACAAACAATTTGCCGCGCAGTTGGCAATATAAATTGTGCGGATGTTTTTGAAACGCGGATTTTCGCTTTGCGAAGGCAACGCCTGATAAATGCTGAACGCGATTAAGCCCAAATAAATCAAACTCCAAATCGCAAACGCATAACCGGAGGGTGTGATAAATGTCGGATATTTGTCGGAAATTGTGGCGGGCGTGATGTTGTTGATGTAACCCTGCGCGGCAAAATAATTTATGGCGATTACGCCGAGTGTGGCGATAATGACGAGAATTTGTTTTAGATTTATTTTCATTGCTCAATTATTTTAGGCTCAACGAGAATCGTTTTAAAGCTCGATAAACTCACCAAGCCCGCGCTCGCGCCTTTAGGTTTGCCGACGAATTTTTTTTGTGTGTAATGCACGGCGACTTTTCCCTGCGATGCGGCTTGGCTGAAAAAGGCAGCGATCTGCGCGGCTTCGAGCAATGTTTTCGGCGGAATCTCTCCCCGATTCGGATTTTTTACGATGACGTGCGAACCCGGATAATCCGCCGCGTGCAGCCATAAATCGAGAGACTTAGCGACGCGAAAAGTTAAATAATCATTGTCTTTCGCTTTTTTCCCGACCAAAATTTCAAAGCCTTCGGATGAAAAATACTGCCTCGCGCCTTTAAAATCCGCTGTCTGTTTTTCTTTATTTCCGACACGCAGTTTTTCACTTTTCTCGTTTATAAACTCTGCCAAAATACTTTCGTCTTTTTCGGCAATTGCTTCTTCAAGTCGCTGTTTTTGCTCGTTCAAATCGCTCAATTCCGCTTCGACTACTTTCAGACGTTTGGCAACTTCTTCTTTCGCATTTCGCGCTTTCGTGTAGCGTTTGAAAAACTTTTCGGCGGCTTCGGTCAGCGGAATATGTTCTTCGACTTCGACTTCAACCGTCGGCGTGTTTTCATCGTAAAAATCTGTAACAAAAACCTTGTCGCCTTCGCGTTTTGCCAACGCGATGTTTGCTAAAAGCAAATCGCCCAAGCGTTTCCAGTTTTCCGCGTCGCCGTGGTTTGCCAAATCCTTGTTAAGATTTTTTAATAATTTTTCGCGCTTTTTCGTTTCCTGATTAAGTTTGTTTCGCGCCGTGCTTGCTTTCGACTGAAAAACTTTTTCCGCTTCGATTTCGAGATAATGCGCGTCTAACGCTTCGGATAAACTTTCAAAATTTCCCTTTGAAAAACTTTCTTCTTCGTTTCGTTTAGTTTCACCTTCACGAAACGGCGGCGCGTATTTTTCGTTAACTTGCTGACCTTTTCCCGTATTTTCGCGCATCGCGTCGAGAATAAATTCGTTCGCATCGAGCAGAAAAAGATTAGCCGAACGTCCGGTCAATTGCACTACAAGCGCGTAATTTTCCGTTTGCCCGATTTCGTTTCGCGCCGCCAAAGCAAAGCTTAAAATACGTTCATTTTCAAGTTTTTCGATTGACTGCAAAACGGAATTAGCTAGTTTGCTGCGGAGAAAAATGATAAAAGGCGTGGAATTTTTCGATTGTTTTTCGAGATCGCGCAAACGGCGCGTAATCAAATAAACGCGCGGCGCGGAAGGTTCAACGCTGATGTAGAGATAATTTGAATCGTGCAAACGAAAGTCAATCGTCAGACGAAAACGCGACAGCGCAAAAATTTTGCCGAACTTTTGTCCGGTTAAACGCGACGCAAGTTCGGCACTAATTTTTTCGAGAGTTTTTTCATTCAAAACTCATAAATTGTAAATCGTAAATCGTAAATTGTAAATCACGTTTTTCTGTTAACGATTTAAAACTCTTTGACGACAATTGTCTTGGAAACCAAATCGTGAGCGGCGCGTTTATCTTCGTTGAAAAGAATTGTTAAAAATCCGACACCGCCGAACAACAGCGATAAAATATAGACGGCTGAACTGACCGCCGCCTGGTGCATTGTCGGATATTCTTCGCCTTCGATGTCAACGACTTCCAGAGAAAAAAGGCGCATTCCGAAAGTTCTGCCGTAGAAGCCGATGGTCGTCGTCAGATAAATGAACATTACGATTGCGGTGATTGCCAAAAATGCGAAAAAGCCTTCAAAAGTGAACCAACTTCTACCGGAAATCACAAACGGCGCAATCAAAATCATACTTAAAAACGAACCGATGATTAAATCGAAAAGTCCGGCGTTAAAGCGCATTGCCAACGGCGCACAATCATCTATTTCCTCAGTGATTTCTTCAGATTCGACAATTTCCGCGTCTGTGTTTTCCGTTTTTTCTTCAGTTTTTCCAATTTTTACATCACCGACGAAAGTACTTATAAGACGTTGAGCAAAACCGAACGCGGATTTTACTTCCTGCGGCAGAGGCGGCAGTTTATTTGTATCAAGCGGTTCACTGTCTAATTCCAACGGCGGCGCGAGTTTCGGCTTGATCGGCGGATTTATCGAGGCTTTGACGACTGTCGGCGTAACTTCCGCCTGCTTTGTTGCAATATAAAATGGATGTTTATTGTTTGTCGGCGGTGTTAATACTGTCGCTGAAACTTCCTTTTTTTCTTCCTCCAAAAATTTCCGGCGCGATTCTTCAATGCGCTGCAACGCATTGCTTAGCGTCGCATTTTGTTGTTCAACCGGAATTTCTTCCGCAACAATTTCGGCTTTCAGCGCGTTTGCGCCGCTAATCGCCAATCTTTTTTGAAGAACAGGCTGTAAATTTGAATTTTCCGATTGACGGACGGACGGCAAAACCGCCATTTCCGTCGCCAATTCGCTCTGTCCCTGCCGCTTTCGCACGGCGTTCTGTACCTTCAAACGCCATTCGGGTATGGTCGCGTCTTTATTTTGAAAATCAACCAATGTCGGACTGGTCATTTTGACCGTGATTTCCGTCGTGTGTTGTTTCGGTTCAGACGAATTAGAAACTGCAATTTGATGATTTAATTTGTTCGACACGGACGATTTTTCTTTCATTTCAAAATTTATTTGTTTTGCAGCGGGAAAAATTTTAGGATTTAACTCTTTACGAACAGAGTCATTTAACATTGCTCCGCAGGTTGGGCAAACCGATAAAATTACGGAATTGGTTCGATTACAAACTGTACAATTCATAGTTTTGAACTACTAAAATCAGAAAAGTGTTTCTGTAGGATCAGGAAAAATTTGCGATTTACCAAAACTGAAAGGATAATATCAGAAGTTACTTTAACTCGTCAACAGTAAATTCAAGCGAAACCACAAGTTTTTATATTTTCCGATTTGTATAATTTTTGAAATCGGACAAACAATTATATTGTTTCGCTTTGCTTTGGCAAATAATAATTAGTTTAGTATAAAATCGGCATTTCTTTCCAATGCGATTTGTAAAAAAACATCGTATGAATTTTTACTTTTTTTCCACTGCTTTAAACTAAAATTAAATGAAGATTTTGATAACCGCGCCGAGTCTTGAAATAATTGAAAACGTCAGCGGAATTTCTTCTGTTGTGCGCCAGATAATCGAAAACAGCCGTTTTGATTTTTATCATTTTCACGCCGGCAGACGGGACGGTGAAAAGGCGAACAGCAGTTGGATTATCAGACAGATTTTGAGCGTTCCGCGATTTTATCGTAAGATCATCAGCGAAAAAATTGACATTGTTCATATCAACACCGCGCTCAATCCGCTTTCGATTATGCGCGACGCGGCTTTGGTAAAAATGGCGCGGCTGGCAAAACGTCCGGTTTTGCTTCATCTGCACGGCGGAAAATTTCTGGCGCGCGAGTTTGATAATAAATTTCTCGCACGAATTTCAGAGAAAATGTTAAAAGCGGCAAGAGTGGTTGTTGTTTTAAGCGAACTCGAAAAAGAAATTATCGAAAAGCGTTGGCGAAATTTGAATGTAAAAGTTTTGGGAAATGCTGTTCAAGTTAGCGAAACACAATCTCAAAAACGCAAATCCGCCGAAAAAACAATTATTTTTCTCGGCAGACTGCACGAATCAAAAGGCTTGAATGAAATTATTCAAATGTGCCAAATTTTGAAAAATGAAAATTTCGAGTTCCGTTTTAACTGTTTTGGCGCGGGCGATTTGAAAGATTTTTTTGTGTCGAAAATGAATGAAATTCTCGGCGAAAAATTTTATTACGGCGGCGTTATTTCGGGTGCGGAAAAGGAAAAAGCGTTAAACGAAGCGGATATTTTTCTGCTTCCGTCGCGCTACGGCGAAGGTTTGCCGATGGCAATGCTCGAAGCGATGGCGGCAGGCTGTGTCGTCGTCGTGTCCGAAATGGCTTCAATCGGCGCAGTTATTGATGACGGGGTGAACGGTTTTTTGATTGAGCCAAACAATATTTCGCAGCTCGTCGGAAAATTAAAATCTTTGCTGTCGGGCGAAAAAGATTGGGAAAGTTTGCGCCGAAATGCCCGCGAAACGATTGAAAAGAATTTTATTTTGGATGATTACATCAAAAAAATTGAGAAAATTTACTCGGAAATCATTTAAACGAAAAGTTTGGCGGTCAAAAATTAAATGAAAACTGCTGATTTGACAAAAAATCAAGATCGCGTCCAGATTGTCGCGTTGCGCGTCAATGTCTGCAATTACGATTCGGCAATCGCGTGTGTCGCTGAATTAGCGCGGCGAAAAAACGGCGGTTTCGTCTGTGTTTCAACCGTTCATATGGTGATGGAAAGTTATGATAACGCAAATTATGCCGCGCAGGTCAACGCGGCTGACTTGATTACGCCCGACGGAATGCCGCTTGTTTGGATGCAGAAACTGTACGGCAACAAACAAGCCTCGCAGGTGCGCGGCACAACCTTGATGATGAAACTTTTTGCCCTTGCCGAAAGCAATAATTTGACAGTCGGATTTTACGGCGGACAACGAAAAGTTCTCGATGAAATTTCTTCGCGTTTGGTGAAAGATTATCCGAAACTGAAAATCAGCTATTCATTTTCACCGCCTTTTAAAGCTTTAACAGACGCGGAGGACGCGGAAATTACGGAGAATATAAAAAATTCAGGCACGGATATTTTATTCGTCGGTTTGGGTTGTCCGAAACAGGAGCGTTGGATGGCACAGCACAAAAATAAATTGTCGTCGGTGATGCTCGGTGTCGGCGCAGCATTTGATTTTTACGCCGGAAATGTGAGTGAATCGCCGGAATGGATGAGCAAATTCGGACTCGAATGGTTTTATCGTCTGCTGCAAGAACCGAAAAGGCTCTGGCGCAGATATTTGATTTTGAATCCGCGCTTTGTGTGGCTGGCGACGCTTCAATTGCTCGGAATGAAGAAATTTGATTGAAACAGAAAATTGAAAATTGTTATTTTTATCGACGCGTCAGCGTAAAACTAAAGCGCGAACCCGTGCCGATTTCAAATTTTACTTCAACATTGCCGCCGTACTGTTCGATAATTTCTTTGACCAATGAAAGTCCGAGTCCGGTTGATTATTCTTCTTTGTCGTGACCATCGCGGACGACGCGGTAAAACTTTTGCCAGATTTTTTCAATATCGCCGTTTGGAATGCCGTACCCTCTGTCTTCGTTCCGTCAATTCCGAGTCAATCATCCACATTTTTTTCAAATGAACTATTGAAAGCGTGAGTAAAACAGTCAAAAAAACGGAGATGAAAAACAAACCGATATTTAGAAAATGCGCCGACAAAACACTAATACAAAACCAAAACAGCAGAGAACAAATGACACGCGGAAAAATACGCTTGACGCTTGATTTTTCGGCTAAAAAATCGACAAGAAGGGCTAAGAAAACTAAAACAACTGCCTTTCGCCAAGTGAAAACCGTTCCCGGCGGCGTAACGAGTTCGATTACGGCGGCAATAATTGTTCCGCTAAATTCCCACAAAACAACCATAAACAAAGCAATTAAACCCGATAACGTAAGCGAAATCAAAATATTCTTATCTTTGAAGAATTTCATATTAAATAATTTTCAGATTGGAAGGAAAGAAAATAAACAGAGCGCGGTATAAAACATTTAACAAACTAACAAAAAATGTTTGTTAGTTTAGATTATGCAATAAGGTCTTACGTAAAATCAAGGAAAAGTTTTTACAATCTGCTAAATATCAAACTGAGCAGTTCAAGCAAAAGCAATGAACAAAATTGTGTAATAATGTAAATCTAGAGATGATTTTTGTTCTCGTTTGGCGGTGAATTCAACTGTTGCAAAGTTACGGAAAGAAATAAAATTGACGCTCAAGGAACATATTTATAAAAATGTGGGAAACAATTCAGCAATGGTTTTTGGGTTTGGGTTCGAAGTATGGCGTAAATCCGCTTATTTTCGGTGCAATTTATATCGGCGCAATCCCGTTTTTTTCTGCTTCGATTGCTTGGCTGATTAGAAATTTTCGTCACGGGAAATCAATTGTTTTACCCGCGATTTCAGCCCTGCTTTTTTTCATTTCGGCATATATTTATCTAATTATTGCAGGGAAGAATGTCCCGCTTTGGGTTTATGCCGCAGTTGTTTTGTTAGTCGTTTTCGGCGCATATTCAACGATAAAAAAAGTGCGAAAAAAAATTCGGACAGATGAAACTTAAAACTCAAAAAATTACGGCTAAAATTATGAGCGAAAATTACGATTTAATAGTCATAGGCGGCGGTTCGGCAGGTTTGGTTGCGGCGGGCGGCGCAGGAATTTTGGGCGCGAAAGTCGCTTTGATTGAAAAAAACAAACTCGGCGGCGATTGTCTTTATACGGGTTGCGTTCCGTCAAAATCTTTGATTCGCTCGGCAAAATTGGCGAATGATATGGAACGCGCCGAAGATTTCGGTTTCCAAATTCCAAATTTCAAATTTAAAGATAACGATTTTGCTTCAATTTCAAATCGCGTACAAAACGTCATCAAAGAAATTGAACCGCACGACGCGCCTGAAGTATTTGAAAAAATGGGCGTTGAAGTTATTTTCGGCAAAGCAAAATTTCTCAATAAAAATGAAATTGAAATAAGTCTGAAAGATTCCGGCGAAACAAAAAAAATGAAAGCCAAGCGTTTTTGCATTTCAACAGGTTCGTCGCCGTTTGTTCCGCCGATTGAAGGTTTAAAGGAAACCGGATTTATTACCAACGAAGAAATTTTTCACTTAAAAGATTTGCCCGAAAGATTGATCGTGCTGGGCGGCGGCGCAATCGGTGTCGAGATGGCACAGGCGTTTCAAAGATTGGGCGCAAAGGTTTCGATTATCGAAATGGCGGAACATATTTTGTCGAAAGAAGACGCGGAAGTTTCCGAATTTATGGAAAATCTTCTACAAAAAGAAGGGGTTGAAATTCTCACTGAATCGAAAGCCGTCAAAGTTCACAAAAATGACAAAGGCGAAAAGATTGTAACAATTGAGAAAAACGGAAAAAAAGAGGAAATCACAGGTGATGAAGTTCTCGCGGCGGTTGGCAGAAAGCCGAATATTGAAAATTTAGACCTTGAAAAAGCAGGTGTCCAATACAACAAAAAACAAATCGAAACTGACGAATATCTTCGCACTTCGCAAAAAAATATTTACGCGGCGGGCGACGTAACCGGGCATTTTCAATTTACGCACACAGCGGATTACGAAGCGCAAACTGTTTTGCAAAACGCTTTTTTATTCTATCCTTTTACAAAAAAAACCGATTTCAGGGTTGTGCCGTGGGCGACTTTTACCGAACCGGAAGTGGCGCGTGTCGGAATGACGCAAATCGAAGCGAAAAAGCAATTCGGTGAGATAAAGGTAATAAAAGTTCCGTTTGAAGAAAACGATCGCGCACACGCCGAAGGTGAAACCGAAGGATTTGCCAAAATAATTTTAGACGGTAAAAAAATCGTCGGCGCACATATCGTCGGACTTCGCGCCGGTGAATTGATTCACGAATTCGTGCTGGCAATGAAGTTAGGTTTATCGCTCGACGATCTCAGCAAAGCAATTCACGTTTATCCGACATTATCGAAAATCACGCAAGCCGTGGCGACGGAAAAAACTCTCGAAACGCTGAAATCGCCGTTTGTGCAAAAATGGTTTGCGCGATATTTAAAAATTTGGCGATAATTTGAAAATCAGGCAGGAAAAAAATGTTTTATTGAAG
>JBDTSO010000062.1:0-10775 GCA_039931085.1 Acidobacteriota bacterium
TTTTAAAAACACGCGGACGAACAACGGCGGAGTTTTCATCATTTCGATTGACGAACAAAACTCTTTTGTATTGAACTTCGCTTGTTTGGGCAAAGATATTTCGGGAAGAAATGCAGAATAAAAAATTGATTAAAGCAAATAAAGAAACAGTTAGAAATAACCTGGCTTTCATCAGTAACCTCACTTCGGGAAACAGACAATCTCAAATCAATGAGATTCACGATTTTGCGTCTTCCGCATCGCTGCGGAGTTGCCTTTATCGGTCAAGGTTTCGGATAAATTTCGATAATTTATCCGCTAATTTTTTTGTCGGCAAATTTTGCTGGAAGCAATTTTGCTAATTATACCAAAACAAGTGTAGTTGGTGTGTTAAAGTCGGTCAGAACCATCTGCGGTAGCGGATGGTTTAATTTGGTATTTTAAGAGATTGCCGACAGTTCGAAAGTTAATCTTCAACCGCCCGCTACCGCAGGCGGTTCTGACTTAACACCAAGATCAAAGTGGTCTTGGTGTTATTATAAATTGTCAATGCTTATAAAGATTCCATAAAGAAGCGGCTGATTGAACGAAATTGTTACAATCAACCGCTTTTCGATAAAATCTGCAAAAATCTATTTTAAAACTTTTGAATCCAATTTTGTTTTAAGACGGTTTATTTCATCTGCGTCATTTGTAAAATTGAGAGCCTTCTTCCACGCGGATTTGGCGAGTTCGGGTTTGCCTTGTTTTTGATGAACATCTCCCAAATGTTCGTTTATTGTTGATGAAGAAGCATCAAGGCGCAAAGCATCTTTTAGATATTTTTCGGCTTCGTCGAATTTTCCGAGTTTGAAATACGCCCAACCCAAGCTGTCCAGATAAGAAGAATTCGTCGGGTTAAGTTTGACTGCTTGCTGAATCAAATTTACTGCTTCATCGAGTTTTGCATCACGTTCAACCAAAAAATAACCCAAATTATTGAGCGCAATCGGATTTTGCGGAGATTCTTTGAGCAGTTCGCGCAGAGTCGTTTCGGCATTCGCATATTCGCCAGCCATTTGCTGCGCGGTTGCCAACATTAATTTGGCATTTAACCGGCGGTCATCGGTTTGCGCGATTTTGAAGGCTTGATTTGCCGCTTCAATGGCTTGTTTGCCACGTTTTGCCTGACTGTAAAGAGTTGAAACGAACAGATAATTTGTAAACTTTTCATCAATTGCCGGATCAATCGAAACTTTTCCCGCGCCCGCGCCCGAACCATAACCGCGCGGTGTATTGACCCAATTATTCAAAAGCGCGACGGCTTCGTCAACCTTTCCATTTTCCGTCAAAGTCGTCGCTTCCAATCGCAAAAGTTCTGTATCAAGTGTGTTTTTCGCCCGAAGCGCACGAATTGTTTCCAACGCTTCCTGCGGACGATTGGCTTTTTTATAAGCGTTTATCATTCTTCCATAGACAGCCAGCGCAAATTCGCGCTCGTCATCGGCAGCAAATTCATTTTTACCGATTCCACGCGCCGCCAGAGCATTTTGATAAGCGGCAATCGCTTCATTATAACGGTTTGCGGTTACATAAATGTCAGCCAGTGCAACTTGCAGTGCCGCCGCTGAAGCATCGTCTTTGCCGGCAAATTTGACGGTGGCATCGCGTAAAATTTTGGTCGCGTCATCAACTTTTCCGACGCGGTTTTGAACCTGTGCCAGAAGTATTATCAAAGAAACATTGTCAGAATTAGCAAAAACAGCTTGCTGAAGAGCTTCGACAGCCATTTTGATTGAGTTGTTGTCGGATGTTTCGATTGCGGCGCGCAACAGTTCGACGGCTTGAGAATTATCGGGATTATCGGCGACGGCACGGCTTAAAATTTCGACGGCTTCACTCGTTTCGCCTTTTTGAATCAAAGCCTCGCCGAGTTCGAGCGAGGCATATTCGGGCGAAAGGTCAGCTTGTTTTCCGATGATCGCGCGATAAAACCGCGTATCAATCGGCGCAACCGCCGCTAGCCATTTTTTTAACGCTTCGATGCGCTCGTCCGGTTTATTGGTTTTGCCGTAAAATTCGTTTAAGAACGCGAAGGCTTCGGCGTTTCGATAATCGAGTCGCGCAATTTCCTTCCATTCGGAAATTGCTTTTTGAGTGAATTCCGGGTTCAAATTTTCACGATTCAAATTGCTTTTATACGTATATAAACGCGCTAAAATCTGATGTCCGCCAAAATTATTCGGATCAATTTTGACCGCGATATTCCCCAACTTTATGGCTTCATCTAAATCATTCGGCGGCGTAATCCAAATTATTTCCGCAAGTGCCGTATAACCTTCCGCCACAGTCGGATCGAATTCAACTGATTTTTGCAAAGATTGTCTGGCAAGCAGCGCGGCAGCCGTAACTGCGGCTTGCGAACGCTGTGGCTTTCTCAAGTTCCAGATGTAACGCTGTCCTTCAAGCAGTTTGGCGTAAGCCTGTTCGCGCCGTTCGCGCGAAACGTCTGCATTTTGCTGTTCAAGATTTTTTGAAAGTATGTCGGAAAGTTTCGGTGATTCTGTTATTCCGGGCAACGGCACGGGCGGATTATTTTGTGCGAAAACGCATTGCAAACCGAGAAGTATAAAGACCGTTAAGACAATAAAACATTTAATTTTCATTAAAAACCCTCTTGAGTAGTTTCCAAATTTTCCACAATTTTTTTCCATACCGCTTTGCGCGGAAAATTTATCAAAAAAATGAGCAAAGCGACTGCACCGGCGCGAAACACATTAAATTTCACGCCGCCTAAAACTGTAATTAAAAACCCGATAACCGCAATAACTTCCGCCAACGCGCCGATAATAATCGAGTTTGTTTGCGGAGTAACAAGCAGACCGGAAATACCTTTGCTTATAGCGATATTTTTCAATCTCTCCCGGCGATTCAGCGTCCGCCGGATAAAAAATGTGCCGACGGCGATAAATATTACTGCAATCCACAACATCAACAAAGAGTTAGGCGCGGCGGCGTTTTCCGAATTTGCCGCGTAGAACCATCACAAAATTACCAAAACAATTTTCGTTATGATTTGCGTCAGAACAATAATTGAGGCTGATCGGTATCCTTTTTCGATTTCGGCGAGATTTCGGCGGATATTTTATTCATACAGAATATAACCCCGTCCGTCCCGGCGGCGGTTTTATCCTTATCTTGCCGACAGATTTAATTTTGTCGGAAGCCCCGACTGTTAAGCAAGCACTTCCGATATTTTTACTTCTGCGGCGCAACCGCCTGACGCTGAGGAATCACCGTTGTTAAAGATTTAGGTATTTGCGAAGCGTTTAAATCGCCTTGATTTTCAATAACCTGATCAATCAATTCAAACTTTGATTTATCAAAGTCATCGCTCATCAAAACGCCGTCTTTATCTATTGTCAGCGGATAAATTCCGAAAAGTTCGTTTTTGAAATTGGCGATAAACGATTTCTTATCCGGCGGCAGAACCTTCATTTTTTCGGGATTCGATTCGGGAACCGTCGCGCCGATAAGTTGAAGCTGTTCCTTCGATTTTTCGATGTAATCGCTGTTCGGATAATCGCGCACGATTTGGGCAAAATACTTTGCTGCCTGATCGGTTTCTTCTTCAATCTGATAAGTTACGGCGAGTTTATAAAGGACTTCGTCCATAAAGGTGAAATTCGGATATTTGTCCAAGATTTCACGATAGCGCGACTGCGCTCCTTTGAGTCCGCCTTTTTTCTGATCAACCGAAAGCGTGTAGTAATAATTGGCAATATAAAGATTATGCAGACCGAGATTGTCCTGCACTTCTTCAAGTCTTGTTTCGGCTTCCTTTCGCATCGCCGGGTCTTTTGATTGCTGCAATAATGCCCGCAGACGCTGTTCGGCAACTCTGGCTTTGGACGAATCGCGGTCAGGCAAACCGATTTGTCGCATTTGCGATTCGGCGATTTTCAGCAAAACACGGTCCGAAAGCGGATGAGTCGGGAAAAATGTCAGCCAATCCTGATAACCCGCCGCCGCCTGAATCAGCGAACTGGTCGAGCCTTCCAAATAAAACGAATCGGCGACGGCGAGTTTTGCCATCGGCAGATACGGTGAATCCGGGTAAGTCGTGATAATCGTTTGAAACAAAAGTCGTCCGACATCATAATTATTTTTCCGCACGTTCTTCGTCGCCTCAATAAAAAGTTCACGGTCGCGTCCCGGCACGACGTTACCGATTAATTCTTCATATTCATCAGTTCCACCGCCGAAAATTCCCAAAAACTTTTTCTTTTTCTTTTTTTCACGCGGCGTTCCGACATCCGACACCGGATTTGCACGCGCACTGGCGGTTTCCGTCAAAGCACTGTCAACACGCTGTTGAAATTCCGAAACCGTCGTTTCCAGTTGATCAAGGTCGCTCTGTTCATATTTTTCCGCACGATCAACTTTTCCGCGCAAATTATTAACTTCCGATGACAAACTCGACGCTTCTTTTTCCAATGATTTCAAACGTCCAAGCGGAGTTTCGAGCGCAGATTTGTCGTCCTTTTTCGATTTATTATCTTTACCGTCGTCCTTTAAAGCTGACGACGCGCTGCCCAAAGAACGGCGCATCGTGTCGAGCTTTTGCTGCATAATTTCAAGCCTTTGCAGCGGAGTGTTATCGCTCGATTTTTTTTGCGCCAAACCTGTCAAAACAAAACTCAATATTAAAAATAAACTGAAAATTAATGATTTACTTTTATTAAAAAACATAATTACCTCTTTATTCAATTACGAATTATCAATTACGAATTACGAAAGTTTTCTTGAAATCGTAATTCGTAATTGATAATTCGTAATTCGTTTTATATCCAAACCGTTCCCGCATCTATCAATTCTTTGACTGCTTCGGTTGGTTTTCCTTCGCCAAAAACAGCCGAACCCGCGACGATTATGTCCGCGCCGGCTTCGGCAACTTTTTGAATATTTTCCGCCTTGACTCCGCCGTCAATTTCGATGCGTGTCGGCAATCCGCGTTCATCAATCATCCGGCGCAAACGACGCAGTTTGTCAATCGAAGTTGAAATAAATTTCTGACCGCCGAAACCCGGATTAACCGACATCAGCACAATAAAATCGGCAAACGACAAAACTTCTTCGAGCGAAATCAACGGCGTTGCCGGATTTATCGCAACTCCGGCTTGTCCGCCCGCTTCTCGAATCGCGCACAGAGTTCTTTGCAGGTGAACGTCGGCTTCAAAATGAACCGAAACCATATTCGCGCCCGCTTCGACAAATTTCGCAGCGAAACGGTTTGGATTTTCGATCATCAAATGCGCGTCAATCGTCATATTTGTCGCTTTTCTGATTGATTTCAAAACAGGAAAGCCGATTGTGATATTCGGGACAAACTGCCCGTCCATCACGTCAAAATGCAAAATTGTCGCTCCGCCTGTTTCAACGGCGCGAACTTCTTCCGCCAGCCGTGCAAAATCCGCCGATAAAATTGAAGGTGCTATTTCAAACATTAAAAATATTTTTATTGAATTTTTGACTGTTATCTTTGTTGCAAAAAAAAATATTTCGGTTGCCCTTTTCAAGGCAGCGGCGTTTTTCGCGGACGAGTTTCACCGCCGCCCGGAGATTTTGCCGGTTTCGGTTTATTGATTTCTGCCGGTTTCTTGGTGTCCGTATTTTTCTTCGTGTCCGATTCTTTTTTTGTGTCAACTTCCTTTTTCGTATCGGTAGAAGTTGATTTATTTCCCGAAGTCGTCGAACTATTTTTGTTGCCTTTTGACGAATTATAGTTTGAATCCGAAGATTTATTGGAATTACCGTCGGAAGAATCGTCGGTTGACGTATTAGCTATGACATCGCGGGTTGTAGAAGTTTTTTTCTTATTGGAATTGGTGTTTTTCTTGCTGACCTTCGGTTTGTCGGAGATCAATTCCTCGATTTTTTCGCTGTCGTCTTCATCGTCATTCTGTTTGAGCGTGGCGGGTTTGTCGGCTTCGGCGTTCGGGTCGAATTTGCTTCTGACGACTAAAATCATTTGCCCGGTTTTGACGGTTTCGCCGGCTTTCGGAAGCTGTTCCAATATCGTATTCGGCTTTTCGCTGCTCAAACGGTCGGCTCTTTTTTTAATTCGCAACCCGAGCGACGCGAGTTCATTTTCGCCGGAAGTAAAATCTTTGCCGACCAGATCGGGAACTTTTATTTCCTGTCCTTGCAGCGACATATAAACAACGCCGACCAAACCGACCGCAAATGTCGCGGCGAGCGCAATAACGATGATTAATTTTCCGAACGCAGACGCGCCTTTTTGAATAAAACTCACTTTTTTCTAATTTTTAACCTTTTGAAATTTGAAAAAGAAAACGAAAGTTTAGCATTATTTGCCAAACCTGACGAATTAAAACTCTCAAAAAACTAACGAAAATTTATATTTTTTGAAATGCGGCGATAAAAAATCCGTCCATTTTATCGCGGTCAGGAAAAGTTCTGGCGTAATCTTCGCTGGTCAAAAAGTCTTCGGAGATTTCCGGCAAAACCTTTTTAAAATTTGACGCTTGACCTAAAAATTTTTCGCAGACCGCTTCATTTTCATCTCTTTCAAGCGAACAAGTCGAATAAATAAGTCTTCCGCCGGATTTCAAAACCTTTGATGCGTTCATCAGGATTTCGAGTTGTTTGGCGGACAATTCGGCAAAATCTTTTTCCTCCAAAAAACATCTGATTTCAGGATTGTGCCGAATCGTTCCCGTTCCCGAACACGGCGCGTCAACCAAAACGGCATCGAAACTTTCATCGGCAAAAGGAAGATGTTTTAACGCATCGTAAGCTAAAATATTCACATTTTTCGCGCCCGTTTTTTCCAGCGTTTCACCGACCACGCGCAGACGATGTTCATATAAATCACCGCCGGTAATAAAATTATTGTTCAAACTTTTAGAAACAATTTGCGAAAGTTTGCTTCCCGGCGCGGCGCAAACGTCGAGAAATTTTTCGCTTTCCGATAAATTCACCGTTCTACCAACAAGCTGCGAAGATTCTTCCTGAAAATAAATTTTGCCTTCTTCCGCAAAAGCGAAAAGAATTTCGTTTGGTTTTGAAACCCGAAAAGCGTTTGGAACATTTTTCGATTCAGCAAAATCCAAACCGATTTTTGACAAAATTTCGAGCGTGTTTTCGTCTGATTTTCCGGTCAGACGAAAAACCAAACTCGGAGTTTGATTATTAGCGTATGCGAGATTTTCAGTTTTCTCAAATCCGAATTGCTTTATCCAACGCTCAATTAGCCAGCGCGGATGCGAAGTTTCAACCGAAACTCTTTCAACTTCGTCAATAAATTTTAATTCGATTTCCTCGCGCAAAACACGCCGCAAAATCGCGTTGACAAATCCTTTCGCCGAAGTTTTTTTGGCAAACTGCACGAGATTGACGCTTTCGTTAATCGCCGAATAATCGGGAATTTTATCGAGAAACTTCAACTGATAAATTCCCAACCGAAGCGCGATTCTAACTGCTGTATCGAGTTTTTTATTTTTCGTGAAAGATTCAATTATCTTGTCGAGATAAATTTGCTTCCGCAAAACGCCGAGCGACAACTCGTGGCAAAGCGCACGATCTTTTGTTTGCAAATCCTTTTCATAAACCGGCAAAAGCGCGGAAGAAAACGACTTTTCCTTTGCAATTTTGACAAGAATTTCAAAAGCCGCGATTCGTGCCGGAGATATTTTCATTTTTTGCTCAAGATGCAGAAGCCCGCACGAAGTTAAGACGCGGTGACAACTACGCCCTTACTTCGCGCGGGCTTCCGCAATTTTTAACCTAAAGTATCTCCGACACTAATTTTCACTCCATTGAGAAAATCGCGCGCGCTCATCCGCTTTTTGCCTTCGATTTGCAGTTCGTTAATTTTCAAAGCCGTTTTATTTCCGCAGGCGATAATAAAACCTTCTTTATTGATATGTAAAATCTGTCCGTAATTCACCGCCGGGCGTTCGTCAATAACGGCGATTTCGGCGACCTCCGATTTCCAAACGGTCAATTTTTTGTCTTCAAAACTCGTATAAGAAGTCGGAAACGGTTGAAACCCGCGAATGTGATTATGAATCGTTGCGGCGCGTGATTCCCAATTTATTCTTCCTTCTTCTTTGACTAACATCGGCGCATAACTCGCTTCTGATTCGTCTTGTTTGCGCGGCTCGATTTTTTCCATCTTTTTTAATGTTTCACTCAAAAGATTCGCGCCTTCAAACGACAAACGCGCCATCAAATCAATCGCGTTTTCGGTGATGTCAATTTTGGTTTCCGACTGCAAAAGAATATCGCCCGTGTCCAATCCAGCATCCATTTTCATCGTCGTAATGCCGGTTTTCGTCTCGCCGTTGACAATCGCCCAATTAACCGGCGCGGCTCCGCGATATTTCGGCAAAAGCGAAAAATGAACATTGATCGCGCCTTTCGGAAACGCAGTTAAATAAGTTTCCGGCAAAATCCTGCCGTAAGCGACGACGACTGCGACATCAGCATTGTGCGATTTGAAAAGTTCCAGACTTTCCGCCGTTTTTATTTTAGTCGGTTGAGTAACTTCCAGATTATTTTCCAGCGCAAATTCTTTAACCGGTGACATCGCTAATTTATTGCCGCGACCTTTCGGACGGTCAGGCTGCGTCCAAACGGCGACAACTTCGTGTTTATCGTCTTCCAATAAATTTTCTAATGTCGGAACAGCCGCCAGCGGCGTTCCCATAAATACGATTTTCATTACTTTAATCTTAACGCTTCTTTCATCACATAAAAAATCCAATTTTCTTCCATCACACCGGAAATCAGATTTGAACCTGCGCCATTGGCAAAAATTATCACGTCTTCGCCGCCGTGCGTTTCGTCGTTTAACGGCACTGCCGCTTCCTGTTTGTAATCGGGATTCGTTACTTGTTCTTCCGTCAGGTTTTGACGCTCGCCGCCGCGATAACCTTTGCCGTTGGCATAATTTAACGTCGTGTAAGGTTTGCCGTTTTTATCGGTGCGCGGTTTTTCTTCGAGCATTCCTTTGCCGTCAACTTCCTGCGTCAAACCTAAAATATTATTGCCGCGAATCGGATAACCGCCCATCGTAAAAGTGTGCGAATGGTCAGCCGTAACGATTATTAGAGTGTCGTTTAAATTTACTTTATTCTGCGCCGTTCGCACGGCGTTTGAAAGTTCAATCGCGTCGGTTAAAGCGCGAAAAGCGTTGCCGTTGTGATGCGCGTGGTCAATTCTGCCGGCTTCGACCATCAAAAAGAAACCTTTTTTATTATTCGACAAAATATCAATTGCCTTCGCCGTCATTTCACTTAACGAAGGTTCACCCGCTTTGTCCTTCGGGCGATCATAACTGTATTGCATGTGCGAAGGCTCGAAAAGTCCGAGTAGATGTTTCGTCTTTTTCGCATCAATCTGGTCAAACTGCTGTTTATTCCAGACATAATTTGAATTCGAATATTTTTTAAGCCATTCGTCCGTCAAATTTCTGCCGTCCAATCTTTCGCCTTTAATACTCGGATATTCAGGATCATCCACCGAATTCGGCAAAAACTTCGTGCGTCCGCCGCCGATGGCGACTTCCAAACCGTCGCCGTGATTAAATTCCAAAAGCTGCCGCGCGATGTCGGGAAATGTCGCGTCGTAAGCGTCTTTTGAACTGCGAAAAATATCCGCGTCGCTTTCCCAATCGCGGTCAGCCGTGTGCGCGTAACACGCGCCCGGCGTGGCGTGTGTCAATCTTGCCGTCGTTACGATTCCGGTTGATTTGCCGTTATCTTCCGCCATTTCAAGCAAAGATTCGGTTTCGTTGCCTTTGACGCTTTGAAAAGCGTCGTGCATCACGGTTTGGTTGACCGATAAAACGCCTTCGTTCGTTTTAACACCCGTCATAATCGCGCTCATCGTCGGCGCGGAATCGGACGTTTGCTGATTCGCGCTGTAAGTTTTTGACAATGCCGTGAACGGAAATTCGTCAAACGAAAGACGATTTTCTTCGCCGCTTTCACCGCGCAGTTGTCCTTCCAAAATCCGCGCCGCCGTAACCGACGTTACGCCCATTCCGTCGCCGAGAAAAAGAATGACGTTTTTCGCTTTTGACGGAAAATTTTTCTGATTTTTCCGCCGCGCAATCTCCGCCAGTCCGTCGCGCCGCCAAGTTTCCGGCGTTTCCTGCCGTTTGACCGGAAACTGCGGCTGGGATGTCTGCCCGAATGTTGATAAAACAAAACTCAGAACGACTGCAAAAGTAATACATTTTAATTTCATTTTTTGATCGCCAGTATATTTTTAAAATTATTTTAGTTTGAAATTACATTAAACAAAAGTTTAGAACGATTTATCAACATTGCAATTTCGATTGAGCGCATCTGTTTGTGCAAAAGCCCGCACGAAGCAAGGGCGTTTTTCCTTAATGCAATGCGTCCTTACTTCGTGCGGGCTTCTGTGTAAAGAAGTTTACTTCGTGCCGTTGGTCGTTTCAATCGCCGGTTTGTCGCCGGTTTTCTGCATTTGGTCGCGGAACAGATTCAGTAAAAGAAGCGTTCCGATGCCGCCTCCGCCGTCGCCGTTTCCGCCGCCCGAAGCCATAATGTCGGGCGTGATGCGAACGCCTTTTTCGCCGATAACTTTTAAGGTTTCGACCAAAGCGACGCCGTTTGCGCCGAGAGCTTTGACCTGTTCGTTGTAGGCGACACCCTGCGCTTCGCCCATCAAGCGGACTTTTTCGGCTTCGGATTTACCTGTTTCCGAGATGTAATACGCTTCGCCGTCGGCTTCGCGTTTGCGCTGTTCCGAGCGTTTGGCGG